>JAQNCU010000419.1 GCA_029077775.1 Acidocella sp.
CGGGCACGGGCCCGCCGGTATTGCCATTTTGCTCGCAGGTTGAAAGTTCGCTCTGCCGCGCACGCATCGCGCCCATCTGTTCGGCATCGAATACATGGGTCGGGGTCGCGCCATAAAGCAAACCGTTCTGGCCCGTGCGGGCCAGTTGGTCCTCGTCCAGCGCGTGATATGTGGCATCCGCTTGGGCGACGCAGGCATTATCATCGGCCTGCTGCCCCTGGCTCTCGCCCATTACCGGCGCACAACCGGCCAACATCGCGCATACCAGAATCGCCACCGGGATTTTCATCATCGCTCCACATCTTGCGCCGCGTTCAAGGGCATTAATGCCCGCGATGCCATCTCGTCAAAGCAGCCTCGTGCGCCACCGGCAAATGATGCCGCGTTCAAACGCCGACACGCAGCATAATCTTGCCGATATGCGCGCTGCTCTCCATCAGCTCATGCGCGGCCCCCACGTCCTCAAGCGCGAACACCCGGTCGATCACGGGCGCGAATGTCCCCGCCTCCAGCCAGGGCCAGATCTTCGCCTTCAACGACGCCGCGATCTGCGCCTTTTCCGCCGTGCTACGCGGCCGCATGGTGCTGCCGGTGATGCTCAGCCGTTTGAGCATCACCGGCAGCAGATCGACGTCAGAGATCTTACTGCCCTGCATGAAGGCGATCTGCACCAGCCGTCCGCCTTTACGCAAAACCGCGAGGTTACGCGCGGTATAGGGCGCGCCGACCATGTCCAGCACCACATCCACACCCGCGCCCCCGGTCGCCACGCTGATCGCCTCGGCGAAATCGACGTTATTGTAATTGATCGCAATGCCGCCCAGGGCCGCCACCGCCGCGCATTTGGCCTCAGAACCCACGGTTGCGTATACTTTTGCGCCCAAGGCCCTTGCCATCTGGATCGCCGTGATCCCGATCCCAGATGTGCCGCCATGCACCAGCAGGGTCTCATCGGCACCCAGATGTCCGAGATCGAACAAATTCGCCCAGACGGTGAAATAGGTCTCCGGCAGGGCGGCGGCCTGAATGGCATCGAAGCCCCGGGGCCACCGCAGGCACTGGGCTGCTGGCACCGCGACATATTCGGCATAAGCCCCGCCATTGCACAAAGCGGTCACCTTATCGCCGGGGAAAAACCCCTCGGCGGCGGCACCAAGCTCAACCACCTCGCCCGCCGCCTCCAGCCCCAAAATCGGGCTCGCACCCGGTGGCGGCGGATAGGCACCTTTACGCTGCTGCACATCCGGCCTGTTCACCCCGGCGGCGGCCACACGGATCAATATTTCGTCATCGCGCGGCACGGGCACGGCGGTCTGGCCGATGCGCATCGCGCCCGGGCCGCCGGGGGCGGCGATGTCAACAAAACGCATGGTCGAAGGTGAGGGAGATATCATGGCACAGACCTCGGCATTTCCGGGCCCGCCGTCAATATGCCCAGCGCCATAATGCGACTTGCGGCACCCCCCACCAGGTGCGAGTTTGCGCGCCATGTCCGCTTTCACCCGCCGTGTACTGCTCGCCATCGCCGCCTTGCCCGTGGCGGGTGCCGCCCGCGCCGCAAAAACCCCATCACCGCCGCCACCGCCCGTCATCGGCGCCGTGGCTCCGCTCACCGGCGATCTCTCGCTGGTCGGCGATGAAGGCAAACGCGGCATCGCGCTTGCCGTGGACATGATCAACAGCCAGGGCGGTATCGCGGGGGTGCCGGCGGCCCTGGTCACCGCCAATGCCATCGACCAGGGCCATGCCGGGGCCGCCGTCGGTGGGCTGATCAACACCGACCATGCCAACCTTATTTTAAGCGCAGGCACATCGGCGCTCTGCTACCCGGCCTCCGCCGCCGCTGAACTGGCGCAGACGCCGTTTATCGAGCTGACCGCCACGGCCGATGGCATCACCGCCCGGGGGTTTAAATACCTGCTCCGCGCAGGCCCCACCACCGGAATGATCGCGGCCCTGGCCGTGCAGACCCTTCAGAGCCGCCATGCCGGGCGAAAACTCGGGTTCCTGTTCAACACCGGGGCCACGGGCGGTGCCATCGCGGCGGCCACGCTTAACGCGCTCACCGCCGCCAAAACCCCGCCATGGCTGACCATCGGCTACGCCGAGGGCGGCAGTGATTTGTTCGAGCCGGTAGGGCGGCTGAAACGCGCCGGGGTTGAAATCGTGCTCCATGCCGGGGGGCCATCCGAGGTTCTGGCGTTTTTCACCGCCATGGTGGAACAATCCTGGCACCCCGGGGCCGTGCTCGGCTGTGGCGACGGCTATGGGCTGCGGGAGACCGCCTATGCCATCGGCCCGGCTTTTGAGGGCACCGCGATCATCGCCGCGCCCTATTACCCGCAAGACGCCGCCAGCGTGAAGGCCGCCTATGTCGCCCGCTACGGCATGGAACCGCGCGCGCCAGACAGCCTGACCGCCTATGTCGGTGCCCTGTTCACGCTCGCCGCGCTCAACAAGCTGAACGGCGACACCAACAAATTGCTGGATTTTTTGCGCCAGAGCAACGCGCCGCCGGGCGCACTGCCCAACGGCTTCGGCGTGCAATTCGACCATACCGGGCAGAACACGCGCAGCTTCGTCACGCTGCAACGCTGGCGCCACGGCGCGCTTATCCCCGCCTGACCTTGGGGGCGCTGATATGACAATTCCGGCACCGCCACC
>JAQNCU010000420.1 GCA_029077775.1 Acidocella sp.
GTGGCGAAGCAGCCTCGATGATCCCGAACAGGATGAGTGCCAGGATGAACAAGCGGTCGCGCAGGACCGGGCTCGTGGCGGGCCGCCCGATTAAAGCCGTTGCCGTGATGTAGAGCGAAAGCAATGGGATCAGAGACGTAAGCAGTACCGCGGCGAGGAATGTCAACAGGTTCCAAGGTGGTGGGAATTGCATCTGGTTGATGGCTGAACCGAACAGGACTGAGAAAGACAGGAGCGACAGGCCCCAGGCGGCCCAGTTGCGGCCACGCCACATGGTGACCAGGGCAAGGCTGAGGATGCCCACAAGGGTCAGGTCGCCACTGATGTTGAGAAACGCGCTATTGGCGGGTTGCGGTACGGCGTGCGTTGCGACGGGGACGGTGTGCCCGGCGCGGTCGATGATCAGGTGGATTGGGCTAGAGACGGGCAGATTGGGTTGAATCAGGGTTGCCAAAGCGTCGATGGATTGGTCGGCGTAGCGGAGGTGGTCTTCTGGTTGGATGCCGGGTGGCAAACCGATGCTGGTGCGCGCGATGATGATGGCGGCGGTTTGCTGTTTATCGAGATGGAAGGGCAACTCGGCTGTCGTTGTCAGTTGAACCCAGAACGACGCGGCGAGGCCGAGCAGGGTAATTAAGATGCGCAAGGTTAGTGGGCGCCAATGTCCTTGTGGGGTGGGCTCATGCGGTGGGGGCGCGGGGTGCATGCGCTGGCACCTTAAGCCAGGTGGATTTGGATGAGAAAGCAAAAGTGTAGGCAGGTGTTTATTTTTTTTGGAACCAAACAACGAAAATCAATCGCAGCGCGGGTTCCCGGTAGCGTCACTGGTATGCACCAATGACGGAAAGTTCTTTCGTCATTTTTTCAAAAAGGAACGACGTGCTTTTCCCGCTGTCTGCCTCTGTCGACGTCCAAGTTTTCTCCAAAATTAAACCGCTTTCCCATCCTATCCAACACCATCTCAAGCAAACAAATCCTCAATATCCGCCTCACTAAACGCAATGCTGTCCCCGGCGGCGTTATCGAACAGGCCTTCGGCGAGTTGGCGTTTGCGCAATTTGAGGGCTTCCATTTTTTCTTCGACGCTATCCGCCACAACCAGGCGGTGCACGAACACCGGGTTATGTTGCCCGATTCGGTGCGCGCGGTCGGTGGCCTGGTCTTCCACGGCGGGGTTCCACCAGGGATCGTAGTGAATCACTGTGTCGGCGGCGGTCAGGTTAAGACCCACACCGCCGGCTTTCAGGCTGATCAGAAACACCGGCACGGTGCCAGTCTGGAACTGGGTGATGGGCGCCTGGCGGTCACGGGTGTCGCCGGTCAGTTTCACCCAGGGCAGTTTGGCGTGGCGGAGCATCCCTTCGATCAGGGTGAGCATGCTAGTGAACTGGGAAAATATCAGAATGCGTCTTCCGTCGGCGACCAGTTCGGGCACCATTTCGGCGAGCCGGTCGAGTTTGGCGGAGGCAGCGCCTTTGGTTTGTTCGGCCGGCATTTTGAGCAGCCGCGGGTCGCAGCAGGTCTGGCGCAGGCGCAGCAATGCTTCGAGGATCACGATATGGCTGCGTGCGAGGCCTTTTTCGGCGATGGCTTCACGCACTTTACTGTGCATGGCGAGGCGGATGGCCTCGTACAGATCGCGCTGTTCCGCATCCATCGTAATCTGTTCGACAATCTCGGTTTTCGGCGGCAATTCCGCGGCGACAAGGGCTTTGGTCCGGCGCAGCAGAAACGGCCGCACGAAGCGGGCGAGCAACGCCTGGCGTTCGTTATCACCCTGTTTTTCAATCGGGGTGCGCCAGCGTTTCTGGAACGATTTCCGATCGCCGAGCAATTCGGGTGCGAGGAACGAAAACAACGACCACAATTCGCCAAGATTGTTTTCGAGCGGTGTGCCGGTCAGGCAAATCCGATGTTCGGCCTGCAAGCCGCGCATCATGCGCGAGGTCAGCGCGTTGGGGTTTTTGATAATCTGCGCTTCATCGAGCACCACCATATGCCAGCGTTGGGCGTGCAGCACCGCGTGGTCACGCGCCAGCAGCGGGTAGCTGGTAATCACCAGATCATGCTCGGGAATGCGCGGAAACAAATCCGCCCGCGCGGGTCCGTGCAGCACCAGCACGCGCAGCGCCGGGGCGAAGCGTTCGGCTTCGCGCTGCCAGTTTACCACCAGGCTGGTTGGCGCAATGATCAAAGCCGGCGACGTCAGCCGCCCGGCTTCGCGTTCGATCAAAATATGTGCCAGCGCCTGCACGGTTTTGCCCAGGCCCATTTCATCGGCGAGAATCCCGGCCAAACCGGCCTCGCGCAAAAATTGCAGCCAATCGACCCCCTGCGCCTGATACGCGCGTAAATCTGCGGTGAACCCGGGAGGAAGCACGGCCGGCGGAATGCCGCCATTGGCACCGAGCAGGCGGGCATGCCGGCGCAGCAATTCACCACCGCTCCACGCCTCCGCACCAATCGCGGTTTCCAGACCGGCGATAATCCCGGCATCGAACGCGGTCAGCCGCATTTTGCCGGATTTGCCGACATCACGGGTACTCAGCAATTCGTAAACCGCGTGCAATATCGGCAGCAACCGGGCACGTGGCAGCGCGAACACCCGGCCATCGCGCAACGGCAGATAAAACGGCTCGTCCGACCCGGCCTCATCA
>JAQNCU010000421.1 GCA_029077775.1 Acidocella sp.
GCGTGTCCGCTTCTTCTCAACCGTCGAACTGGTCAACGCCCTGGAACAGGAAAAAGCCCAGGGGCGGAGCGGCCAGATCGCCGGCCGCCTGATCCATGCTGATCTCGTTATCCTCGATGAGCTCGGCTATCTGCCCTTCAGCGCCTCGGGCGGGGCCTTGCTGTTCCACCTGCTCAGCAGGCTCTACGAGCGTACCAGCGTCGTTATCACCACTAATCTGAGCTTCAGCGAATGGTCCGCCGTCTTCGGCGACGCCAAGATGACCACCGCCCTCCTCGATCGCCTCACCCACCACTGCCACATCCTCGAGACCGGCAATGACAGCTTCAGGTTCAAGCACAGCTCGGTGCAGAAAAACCAAAAACGAAAGGAGAAAAATCAGGCCTTGACCCCATCTTGAAACCCAAACCATAACCAAGAGGCGGGTCAATTCTCGGTGGAATTCCAGGGTCAGATCTCAGCGGAAATCAACAATCTGGCAGCAGTTTATCGCGAAGGAGAAACCAGATCACGGGGGAGCAAAGTAACCTGATTGCCGCCCTTGCGCTTGGAGAGATACATCGCCTCATCCGCATGCTTGAGCAAAATCTCCGGTTCCGAAAAATCCAGCGGATAGATGGTGGCGCCGAGGCTGGCGGTTATTTTGTATCGTTCATCGTTGCTATTGCAGCCTTCGAGAACGGCGCCGACGATACGGTTCAGGATCGAAAGAATTTCCTGGGAGGAACGTAGATCCTCCAGGATGACGACAAACTCGTCCCCGCCAAATCGCGCGACCATGTCGATGTCACGGACGATGCTTTGGATCGCGCTGGCCGCCAGGAGCAGCCGTTGATCTCCTGCGGCATGGCCGAGTTCGTCATTGATGATTTTGAAGCCATCCAGATCGATCACGGCGAGCGCCATGAGGGACTGGCTGCGGCAGGCGCGCTTTTGCGCGTTGACGAGGCGCAGCATGAATGTGCGCCGGTTTGGCAAACCTGTCAGCGGATCCGTGAGGGAGAGGGTCTCAAGCTGCGCCTCTAAAGCCTCACGATAGACGGCTGAGCCGGTAAGGGCGGCGAACATCTCGGCAATGGCAAGGCTTGTGGCGTTGGGTGGCGCGGGCTGCCGGTGCAGCCAGGCAATTGCGATGGCGCCGCTGAAGCCGGCCGGGCCAGGCAGTGGCACAACCAGATTGGCGCGCAACCCCGCCCCCACGAAATCCGGCATGGCATCCGCGCTGTTGGGATAATCGGGCGTAAACAGCGCGCGGCCCGAGGCGAGCGCGCGCCCAACCGTGCCCTGGCTGGCGGAGAAGCTGAATTTGACGATAGGGGTTTGGTTGAGCTGTTCCAGTCCGTGGAACAGTTTGTAGCGTAACTGCTCTGGTTCGTCGTATACGATCAGCGCCACGCCATCGGCGCCGAGGAGCTGGGCCAGGCGCTCCGCGGCCGCGGCGAAGAATTCGGGGAAAGAGAAAATCTTGAGCAGGCCGGTCGTGGCCCGCACGGCCATCTCCCAGCGTTGTATATCATCCCAGGCCGACTGCTCCATATCATGCATTGGCTTATGCCCGTTTCGTTCTACCGATCATCTGTACCGTTCCGGTGGCGTCGTGTGGAGCCGGGGCCGCGCGGAAATCGATGCATTCAAGTAGGATAGGGTGATGATCATTGTTCGGAGAATCCGTCCTCGCACATGTTCTTACCACACTCCGCATGAAATACATATTATAGTTTATAAACTTAAAGTGTGTAAGCGGGCAATGCATGCCGCATGGATATGCGGCAATTGGTGGGACGGAATTTTGCCCGGCTGCGCAAGGCCAGGGGCCTGACGCAGGAAGAGGTTGAAGCGCGTTCGGGTGTCAGCCAGCAATATTTGAGCAGCTTGGAGCGGGGGCGGCGGAATCCGACCGTGATCACGCTATATGAATTGGCGCGGGTGCTCGACGTTACCGTGGGCGATCTGGTGCAGGTGGATGAGGAATGAGCCGCTCGGCGGATCGCCCAGAAGCGCACCCCTTGCGGGTGCGCAATCAGGGGCTTGGCCCCGCTTAAATGTGGTCAGCTGTTCATCAACCTTCTCAAAACGCTTGTGCGATCAGCATCTCCTCAACGCGGGTGGTGTAGCGCGGGGAGTGCCGGGCCTGGCGGCTGGCCCAGGACATTGTTGTGCCGGTAGCAGCGGGGCGTAACATGCCGCGTCCGAAGCGGGCGTTTACTGCATCGAGTGCCGCCATGGTGCGGGCGGATTTTATTGTATCGCGTGTTGCGAACATCTGCCCCTGCTGTCGGGCCGGGGTGAGATTGGCCAGCATCACACCGGCTTTGAAATAACGGTGGCCGGGGCGCCAGCAGGCGCGCAGCAAGCGGATGGTCTCACTGAGCAGTGCCAAGGTGTCAGATGTGGGTTCAATTTGCGCGGCGCGGCTGGCACTGTACCAGGCATCGCCATTATGCGGATTGGTGTGCGCGAAGACTGTGAGATGGCCAGCTTCCAGCCCTTCGGCGCGCAGCTTCTCAGCCGCACGGGTGGCAAAGGCGGCCACTGCCTCACGCAGATGTAAAATCGCTTGCAATAACGACCCCCTGAGGGGCGAAAATCGCGTCCAATTTCGACCCCTCTGACGTTTGATGTCAGCACCCTCCCTAACGCCCAT
>JAQNCU010000422.1 GCA_029077775.1 Acidocella sp.
TTGGGTGCATACTCAACCTCTATGCACTTCGCAAAAGCCCTGTATTTTGCTGTATCTTTCGGAAATCAATTGCGGACACCCCATCCGCCACACTATCTCAAAAAAGTTCCTGTTGTATAGCGGAGCTCTTAAAAGTCTTATTTTTCACTTCTACACGCTAGTCTACACAAGCAACACGACCAATCCCCTGCGGTTACATCTATCACGGTTGCGTGATCCGTAATACGTCTTTTACGTGGTGTGTCATGCGGAAAGAACAAAAAATGAACATTATATTATTTAATGGACATATAGCACGATTAGAGACGAATTGAGCGCGTCCCCCCTGAAAAAAATCACGTACCCCCTAAAGGTGGAGGTGCTAAAATTGACAAAACTCCGCGGCCTTATGGGGCGTCAGATGCCCGAACCGTGAGGCAATCGGCGGCGATTCTGGCAGGCAGCAAGGGACGGTCGAGCGCGTCGGTGGTGTGGATCATGCCCAAGCGACCGGAACGGGCTGGGAGACGCTATGCGGCGCGGTGGTCGAGGCGGATCAGGCCGCGCGCAACCGCTCCACCAGGCGCAAGGCCACCAGCATCGCCGCGTCCCGATCAGCGCGGCTTTCGGCTTCGCGTATCGCCCGCAATGCCTTGCGCGCTGCCACCCGCTCGGATGGCCGCGCAAGCTGATCCTTCGGCAACGCGGTAGAACTGGTCGAGGTCATCAACCATCGCCGCCATCGTCACGTCATCCCGCTGTTGGCCTGCACGGCCATGTCCATCGGGCTGCCGATGTATTTGATGTGCTGGGCGATGCCCTTGGCGTCGGTGGCTTTGGTGTGGATATACACCGCCTGAATCCGGGTATCGGTGTGGCTGGTATTGGTGACGTGCTTCGCGGAAGCGCGCGTAGGTGATGCACGAGGTTGGTGACGGATGGCGGCAAAGAAGCGACCGATTGGCGGTAAGCGGCAAGGGCGGCTGTGGCATTCACCCTACCAGCGGCAGAGGCGACAGCCCCATCGCCACTGCGTTGATCGTGCTTGTCCAGACTGATCGCGGCTTGCCCGGCATTGGGTGCCGCAGATGCCGCCGTCAGTGCCGCCTTTTGGTTGTGCAGAAACTCCCACGCTGCCGCTGCGACCTGTCGCTTCACACTGGCGTGCGCCACGTCGATGCCCGTATGTGCCTCAATCAGCGCGCGCCGGGCCTCGTCCCATTGCGCAAGCCCGTAGTGCTCTTTGTTGAAGGCGTTTTGCGGTGGCTCGCGATTGAACCCGCTTTCCGCCTGCATGTTGCCAACCAGGCCCGCAGCCACCTTTACAGGCAACCCATCCTTGACGGCATCGGTCATGATTTCGTTGCGCACGGCGGCTTGCTTCTTTTTCGGCAGCACGCCAGCCTCACGCCCGGCCCATTGCACCGCCTCGCCGGCGATGCCGAAGCCAGCATTGCGCGCCCTGCCGCTTCGGCTGCGACTTTGAGCCCGGAAATCGCCGTTTGCAGGGCCTTCCATCTGCGCGACTTCGCGCCCCATCACGGCATCCGGCCTGACCGATGCCAAGTGCGCTCGTACCGCAGCTTGGCCTTGCTCGAGCAGGTTGATCGTGCCTTGGTCCAGCCCGATCCGCTGCCCGATTAAAGATGCCCGGCCGGCTGGCATATTGTGGAACAGATGGGCAAGCAACATCATGAACTCAACCGGAGTTTTCATTTCTCCAAAGTTGATGCCGCTTTGAGCCAACACGCATGCCGAAGCAGGAACTTACCCAAATTGGGTGTAATTCCGATACTGCTGCCTCACGCTATATAAGTCGTTTTCAGTCGCGGACGCAGACCCCCCGGCAAACTTCCGTGCCGCCAAGCCCCATGCGGTTACAGACGCAGTGCTCATCCCAATGTTGTGCGCAAGCCGCCCGGCCGCCGCTATGCCGGTCATTGTGGCAATGGCGTCCGGCGCGCCTTTGATCCCCGCAATGTCACGACTCCCCTCATAATCGATAGATTGAGGTTTGCCACGGTTCGGGGCAATTCTCTACGGAGGGTTGGTGTGAATGGACCGGGAGCGGATGATGGCGCTTGCGGTATCGAAATCGCGTACTGATGGGCGGCTGAAGGGTATCCGTGGGTTCATTGACGCGTTGTATGCGCATGACCTCCACGCCAAACGTGTGGACTCGCTCGCCGCGGCGACACGGGGCGCAATGACGGGCACGTCGCTCGCCGTTTCGATGATTGGCCAGGCGTTGGCACAGGCACGCGGGCTGGTGACCAAGCACGCGATCAAGCAGGTGGATCGTCTGCTCGGCAACGGCGGCATCGACGTCTGGGAAAGCTTTTCCCGGTGGGTGCCGCATCTGGTGGGATCGCAGACCGACATCGTCGTTGCCATGGACTGGACGGACTTTGACCGCGACGATCAGACAACATTGGCGCTGAACCTGGTGACCAGCCATGGCCGTGCGATGCCGCTGTTGTGGTTGTCGGTGTGGAAAGACGAGTTGAAAGATCAGCGCAACGCGATCGAGGATACCTGCCTGCGCCGTCTATCCGAGGTTGTCCCGCCCGGGTGCTGGGTAACCATCCTGGCTGATCGCGGTTTCGGTGACCACAAGCTGTTCGCGTATCTTGGCGATCTCGGCTTTGCCTACAT
>JAQNCU010000423.1 GCA_029077775.1 Acidocella sp.
GGAGCGTGGCGATGCCGATGCCGCCCGCGCCATGACCCTGCTCAGACCGCCGCCCACCCGTGACCAACTGCGCGCGGCATGGCTCGCGGCACTGGACTATGATCACCGCACGCATTTTACGTCGGGCTCGTAAGCATCGGTCAGAGGTGAGGCTGCCTGACAACCGGGCGCTGTCATGGTAACAAACGGCATGGATAACAAAACAGTCATTGCCTTCGGCGCCGACCACGGCGGCGCCGCCCTGAAACATCGTCTCGCGGGTGCTTTGGCCGAGGCTGGGCACGAGATCCAGGATTTCGGCACTGACGGACCCACCAGCGTCGATTACCCGGATTTTGCGTATGCCGTCTGCGAAGCCGTGGCTTTGGGCCGCGCGGATTTTGGGGTGCTGGTCTGCGGTACGGGTATCGGCATGAGCATCGCCGCCAACCGCCACCCCGCCATTCGCTGCGGCCTTGCGCATGATGTCACCACCGCCCGCCTGTCTCGCGCGCACAACAACGCCAATGTGCTGGCGCTCGGCGCGCGGATTGTGGGAGAGGAAGTCGCACGCGACATCCTTCACAGCTTCATCGCCACGCCATATGAGGGCGGTCGGCATGACCGCCGCCTTGCCAAGCTAACCCCGAATTTGGAACCCCAACCATGAACGACCAGCATCTGGCCCCCGCCTATGAGCGTTTCTTCACCGCCTCCTTGACCGAAACCGACCCCGAGCTTGCCGGTATTCTGGCGCAGGAATTGGTGCGCGAGCAGGACGGGATTGAGCTGATCGCCTCTGAGAACATCGTCTCGGCGGCGGTGATGCAGGCTCAGGGCTCGGTGCTGACCAATAAATACGCCGAGGGCTATCCCGGCAAACGCTATTATGGCGGCTGCGGCCCGGCGGATCTGGCGGAGACCTTGGCCATTGAGCGCGCGAAGAAGCTGTTTTCCGCCGGGTTTGCCAATGTGCAGCCCAATTCCGGCAGCCAGGCCAATCAGGCGGTATTCCTGGCGCTGCTGAACGCGGGGGATACCATTCTTGGCATGTCGCTGGCGGCGGGCGGGCACCTGACCCACGGGGCGGCGCCCAATCTCTCGGGCAAATGGTTCAATGCCGTGCAATACGGCGTGCGGGCCGATGACGGGCTGCTGGATTACGACGAGCTTGCCATCATGGCCCACGCGCACAAGCCGAAAATCATCATCGCGGGCGGCTCGGCCTATCCGCGGTTCATCGATTTTGCGCGCATCCGCGCCATCGCCGATGAGGTGGGGGCGTATGTGTTGGTCGACATGGCGCATTTTGCCGGGCTGGTCGCCACCGGGCTGTACCCCAGCCCGCTGCCACACGCCCATGCGGTGACCACCACCACGCATAAAACCCTGCGCGGCCCGCGCGGCGGGATGATCCTGACCAACCACGAGGACATCGCCAAAAAGATCAATTCCGCGATTTTTCCCGGCCTTCAGGGCGGCCCGTTGATGCATGTCATCGCCGCCAAGGCGGTTGCTTTCGGCGAGGCTCTGCGCCCGGATTTCGCGACCTATCAAAAGGCCGTGGTCGCCAATGCCAAGGCGCTGGGGGAGAGCCTGATCGGTCAGGGTCTCGCCATAATCACCGGCGGCACGGATTCGCATTTATTGCTGGTCGATCTGCGCCCGAAAAACACCACGGGCAAAGCCGCCGAGGCTTCGCTGGAGCGCGCGCATATCACCGCCAATAAAAACGCCATCCCGTTCGACCCGCAAAAGCCCTTTATCACATCCGGCATCCGGCTCGGCAGCCCGGCGGCCACCACGCGCGGCTTCGGCGTGGCGGAGTTCTACGAGGTCGGGCTGATGATCGGCGAGGTGCTGGACGGCCTGGCAAAATCCAACGACGGCACCAACAATACCGCCGAGGCCGCCGTGGGCGCGCGCGTTAAAGCCATGTGCGCCCGCTTTCCCATCTATCGATAGGATAAGGATAGAACCATGCGTTGCCCGTTCTGTGGGGAGGCTGACACCCAGGTTAAAGACAGCCGCCCCACCGAGGATGGCGGCGCGATCCGCCGTCGCCGGTTCTGTGCGGGCTGCGGCCAGCGTTTCACCACCATCGAGCGGGTGCAATTGCGGGAACTGACCGTGGTGAAGGCTGACCAGCGGCGCGTTGCCTTCGACCGTGACAAGCTCGCCCGCTCGGTCCGTATCGCCATGCGCAAACGCCCGATCGAGGATGAGCGCATCGAGCGTATCGTCAACGGCATCGTCCGCCAGTTGGAAGCTGGGGGTGAGACCGACGTGACCAGCGCCGATATCGGCGAATTGGTGATGGAAACCTTGAAGGCGTTGGATACCGTCGCCTATGTCCGCTTCGCGTCGGTCTATCGAGACTTTCGCGAGGCGCGGGATTTTGAGGCGTTTCTGGGTGACATGTCCGCGCTGCCAAAGCCCGCCTTGGGAGGGGAAGAATGAGCCGCGCCGCGGATGAGGCCCATATGCAAGCTGCCCTGGCGCTCGCGCGGCGTGGTTTGGGGGAGACCGCGCCCAACCCCTCGGTCGGCTGCGTGATTGTGCAAGCCGGGCAGGTGACCGGGCGCGGCCGCACCGCCCCGGGTGGCCGCCCCCATGCCGAGACCGCCGCTTTGGCCATGGCGGG
>JAQNCU010000424.1 GCA_029077775.1 Acidocella sp.
GTCATGCTTTTACGCGCCTATCCGGCGGATTGTGGCCGCCAGGTTTGTTGCGGATTTCGCCAGTCGATCGCTTCGAGCGAAGGTATTCAGGAATATCCCCTCTGGTGAGGCTGACGAATCATTGGTGGAGGTGATCCAGGTTCTGGATCCACGGCATCCGCTCTATGGGCGTTCATTCCGGTTAATCCGCCGTTCGTCGCACAAAGGCGGCAACTTTCCACCATCGTATGAAGTGGAGCATCGAGGTGGCACAAGTCTTTTGGTTCCGATTTCGTCGACCGAGGCTCAAGATTTAAATGCGAATCGAATGAAACTGAGTATAGAGGGGATCTGCGAGCTTATATCTGCGGTCGAGTGTCTCGAATTTGATGAGCGTGGAACCGAAAGATCTTTGGGCGACACTGCCCCCGGTTCTTCGCCGGCAGATCGTCGACAATATCGCCGCAGTTCTGGCGGAGATTTCTCATGAAGTCCGAACTGGTCAAACCTGCTCACCTGAACCGCAAGGCCGTGGTTTATATTCGGCAGTCAACACCCCACCAGGTCGTGAGCAATCAGGAAAGCCTACGATTTCAATACGCACTTCGGCACCGCGCACGCGAACTCGGCTGGCATGAGGCCGATATCGACGTGATCGATGCGGATCTCGGCCTGAGCGGGGCATCGATTAAGCGGCGGAGCGGGTTCAAGGAGCTTGTTGGCCGGGTTGGGCTCAGCGAAGTGGGACTGATCCTGTCAATTGATGTGACGCGGCTGGCGCGTAATTGCTCAGATTGGTACCCGCTCTTGGATATCTGTGGGTTACGCGGGTGCCTTATTGCAGATCGTGATGGGGTCTATGATCCGGGCAGCGCCAATGGCCGATTGCTTCTGGGGCTGAAGGGAACGATATCGGAGCTTGAACTGCATACCATCCGCAGCCGTTTAACCGCCGGGCTTCTAGCCAAGGCCGAGCGGGGCGAACTGGCCCTCTCCTTACCGGTCGGCCTGCTGCGCGATCCCAGCGGTGTGGTCGTCAAGGACCCTGATATGGCGGTCCAGGAGCGGCTGGATCTTGTGTTCGACATGTTCCTGAAGTTCCGCACCGTGTCGAAGGTCATGCGTCTGCTCAACGACCGCGGTCTGGATCTTCCGCGCCGCGACCGGCACGGCGATCTGTGCTGGACGCGAGCGAAGATTTGTGCGGTGGCGGCGATCTTGAAAAACCCCGCTTATGCCGGTGCCTTCGTCTATGGTCGCACGCGCATGCGCGAACTCGCGCGCGACGGCGCATCGCGGTCGAGAGCGTCGAGGCCAATTGAGGACTGGCGGATTGTCGTGAAGGACAGGTATCCCACGTACATCGACTGGACGACTTACGTCATGATTCGCAATATCATAAAGGATAATCGGGCCGAATATATGCGTACCAAGACGAGAGGAACTCCACGCGACGGCGATCTTCTGTTGCACGGAATCGCTTGGTGCGCACGGTGTGGTCACAAGATGTATGTTCGCTACAAGGGTGGTGGGCAGTACGTGTGTAACCATCTGCGCTCCAACGAGGGGTTATCAGCGTGCCAATACGTCCGTGCCGCGCGCGTCGATGCGGTTGTAGCTGATGCCTTTATGGCAGCCATGGCACCGGCCGAGATTGATGCATTGTCGCAGGCGCGGCGCACCGAGCATCAGGTCAAAACGGCGCTGCGGACCAGCGCTGAAAGGCAACTCGAGCGTACGCGTTACGCCGCAGCGTTGGCGGAACGCCAGTTCAACCGCGTCGATCCCGACAACCGCCTTGTGGCTGCGGAGCTTGAGCGACGTTGGGAAGCGGCATTGAGCGAAGTGCGAGCCGCTGAGGAGGGTCTTGTTCAGCAATCTGCTCCTCAGGTCATTGATCAAGTAGGAATAACCAAGATCATGCAAGGCAAGATCGTCAATCTCACCGGCCGCTTGCCCCAAATCTGGGCGGACGCAGCAACCACCGATGCTCACCGCAAAGCGCTTTTGCGGTGCCTCATTGAGAAAGTTGTGCTCGACCGCGGGGAGCACGATGTCGCTTTGGTCCGGATCGTCTGGCGTGGCGGCGCGGTGAGTGATCTTGAAGTCAAGTTGAAGGTGAACTCTATTGGAAAACTCACGCGCGGCACAGAAATGCGTGACCGGGTCGTTGATCTCGCCAGAGGCGGCGTCCCCGACGATAAAATCGCCACCGCACTTACCATTGAGGGACATCGCTCCCCCAACTGCGCAAACAAGGTCCTCCCGATCACGGTGAGCCAGATCCGGCGCGGCGCAGGGATCAAAATGACCGCGGCGCGGAGCCGGTGGTTCCATGGCTCCAACTTGATCAGCATCTCAGAATTGGCAGGACGACTGAATATTCCCGTAAACTGGCTCTACGTGCAAATCAGGAAAAAGCGCCTCATGATCCATAAACAGCCAAGCGGTGCCTATCTCTTTGAAAATGCACCCGCTGTAATAGAGGCGGTCAAAAAACTAAGGAGCCATACAATCACCATGCTTGACCTCAGAATCTGTCAGCCTCACCAGGAGGGGTATCAACATGCGTAATCGATCAAATAGCCGATCTGCCCGGCCGTGAGCGACACAACGCCGTCTGTCGTCTGCGGCCAGAT
>JAQNCU010000425.1 GCA_029077775.1 Acidocella sp.
GCAAAGCCGCGAAGCTGAAAGAAATGCGAGAACCCCGCCCAGGCGAGTTCGCTGGCAATCGCCCTCTGCAGCGTGAAGGCTGCCGAAAACAGCAGACCGGCACGCATCCCGCGCCATGTCGAATAAGCGCCCACGGCATAGGCAAAGGTGATCGGCCAGGTGTGCTCATCGGGCGTGATGCCATGCACAATGCCGAGCAGAAACGCCGTCAGCAGATCAACCGGCACCGAGACATGCGAAGGGTTCCAGAGGTTGATCATGTTGCCACCCGGCAGTCAGGGCAAAGGCCCGGCAGCACAATGTCATGAGCCGAAAGCGCAAAGCCGGTCGCGCCCTCAAGCCCGGCCAGATCGAGCCCCGCTGCGAGGCAACCGACGGGCACCAGACGGTCGCAGGACGTGCAGAGCAGATGGTCGTGATGATGGCCGGCAAGTTCATGGCGGGCCGGGCGACCAGGCAAAGCCACGCGCCGCACCAGCCCCTGCCCCACCAGATGTTCAACCGCCCGATACAGCGCCGAAAATTCGGGCGCGGGGCCGTCGTGGCCAATCTCACAGCGAAGTTCTTCCAGCGTCAGGCCGTGACGCTGCGAGGCAGCCAAAGCCGCCACCACCCTGTCAGACCATTTTGCCGGGCGCGCCATGGCTTGCCTTTCGCGCGAAATTGACCCCTCGTCGGCTTGAAGTAGGCGCTGGGGCTGCGTTTTGCAAGTAACTTGCAAAACTGTCTGTGCCTTTTGCCAAAGCGGGCGGTTTGGGCTAGAGGCACAATGTGTTGTTCAAGTGCCGGGGGGGACATGGCTTTCAGGATTTTTCATCGCCACAAGCTGTTGCGCCGCCACCTGCGGCCGGCTGCCAGCGTGACCAACTGATATGCCGAAAGTCACCATTGGCATGCCGCTGTATAATGGCGCGCATCTGCTTCGCGAGGGGCTCGAAGGCCTGCAACGCCAGACTTATGATGATTTTGAGGTGCTGATTTGCGAAAATGGCAGTCAGGATGCCAGCCGCGCCATTGCGCAGGAATTCGTCAGCAAGGATCGTCGTTTTCGGCTGGCACCGCTGGATGAGACCATTCCCGCCAAGGACAATTTCGAGCGCTGCCTGACATTGTCCGACAGCCCCTATTTCGCCTGGCGGGCCTATGATGATTTTTCTGCCGACAATTTCATTGAGGTGCTGGCCAAAGGCCTTGACGACCACCCGCACGCGCATTTGGCCGCCTGCGAGGCCCGCACCCTCAATGTCACATCAGGCAAGACGCGGGTTTATCCTCTGCCAATGCTGAGTAGCCATGCCGCAACGGCGCGCCGCCAGTTGCTCGGTGGCGTCCGGGCCCAGTGGTTTTATGGCCTGTATCGACGCGCGGCCATCACCCAGGCTCTCAGGGATTGCAGTGTCGATTTTCCGCATTTGTGGGCGTCTGATCACGCCGTGCTCTATCCCTTTTTAATCGCTCCGAAAACCTGGTTGACCGATGAAACATGGTTCATGCAGCGCACCGGCTTTGAGCGCAACTATAAGCCCGTCACGCCACAACTGGAGAGGCAAGTTTTCCGAGATTATGTGAAATGCGGCGCCCGACGCATTGATGAGGCCGCGCTGCCCCCGACCGAGCGACTCTATTTCAAAGCGCACCTGCCGCTCGACGCGCACCGCCACGCCTATCGCATGACGCGGTTACTGCGCCGCGCGATTTTGGGGTGAGATGCGGCTGATGGATGGAAATGCCCATTCGTGTCAAAATTAGATTTGATTGCCAACACCGGAAAGAGCGGGGTCAATTGGATACAGTCGGTAACCATTTATTGGAAGAATTTTTTAGAAACCTAATAAGACAGTGGGACGGTTCTAAAAAGACGGGTCGCAGGAGGTTATAACCTACGTATAAAAATCCGAGCGGGGTTGCCCAAAACTGTTACTCCCGACGGAACATTATTCAATACGACAGCGCCGGCACCGACGATTGCATCATCTCCAATATGGACCCTAGGCAATACCACTGCACCAGTGCCAATGAAAACCCGCTGTCCCAAGGTCACGTTGCCAGCCAAGCGAACCCCTGGCGCTAGATGCACACCGTCGCCTATTTGACAATCATGATCCACGGACGCTGCCGTGTTCACAATGACACCTCGACCGAGACATGCATCCACACACACCGCAGCTTGCGCTAAAATCTGACAACCTGAACCAATCGTTGCATTGTCGGCCACAAAGGCGGTGCGGTGAACTATTGTGAGCGGACGCAAGCCTCTCGCCTGTAAAGCGTCCATCAATAAGAGACGGTCTCGCCCTCTATCCCCACCGACCGCAACCGCGTAATAAATGTCTTTTGAAGACTTGCGTTGCTCAAGCCATCCATCCAGTCCCACTTCGCCATGCAGCACCCGCACGCCAAGAGTGCTTGTCGTAAGGTCACTGTTGTTATCAACAATGGCAACAAGTTTGAGATCTGTGCCTCGCATTGCTTCGTGCAAAACTCCTGCTTGCCCGGTAGCACCCCAGAATAATATCTCGCGCATTTAGATTTAGACCTCAAACGCTTTCGAATTGCCTTTTTGAGCAGTAGTTTTCAATATCCACGCATTTACCTACCGCTTACGTTAACTATT
>JAQNCU010000426.1 GCA_029077775.1 Acidocella sp.
GTCGCGACCAGGTACGACAAGCTACTCGCAAACTATCGAGGCTTCGTTATCCTCGCTGCCGTCTCAATCCTGCTCAAATAATTCGTCACTACGCCCTAGAACGCGCTTTAAATATTTGATAAGAGGCCGGTTCACGTTTGTTGTTGCCGCACAACGCGCGTCGACCTCAAACGATCAGGCTCTAAACATGGCTGAGGGCGGGTATCTTCCTGAAGCCATTTTGTTTGGACGGCGCCGCAGCCCCTCTGCCCGGTGCCTTGCCCATGGTGGGGCCGGTACGGAACTGGCCGACCAGCTCGATCAGCCCGGTTGTCTCGGCCACCAGGCTGTGTGCCGCCGCCGTGGTTTCTTCTACCAACGCGGCGTTTAGCTGTGTCACCTGGTCCATCTGGTTGACGGCGGTATTTACCTCTTTCAGCCCGGTCGCCTGTTCTAGCGCCGAGGCGGCGATGGTGATGATGGAGTCGTTGATCTCGCTCACCTGAACGATAATCTTTTCCAGAACCTCGCCGGTTTTGGCGACAAGGTCGGCACCCTGGCCCACCTGTTCGGTGGAGGTTGAGATCAGCGCCTTAATCTCCTTTGCCGCATCGGCTGAGCGCTGCGCCAGGGCCCGCACCTCCGAGGCGACCACGGCAAAACCGCGTCCCGCATCGCCTGCCCGGGCGGCCTCCACCCCGGCATTCAACGCCAGCAGATTGGTCTGGAACGCGATCTCGTCGATCACGCCGATGATCTGGTTTATCTTTTTCGAGGATGCCTCGATGCTCTGCATGGCGGACACCGCCTTGCGCACCACCACGGCGGAATCCTCAGCATCTTTTTTCGCGGTCCCCACGATGACCTTCGCGTGCCCGGCATTCTCCGAGGTCTGGCGCACGGTCGCGGTGATCTCATCGAGTGCCGCCGCCGTCTCCTCCAGGCTCGCCGCCTGTTGTTCGGTGCGCCGCGCCAAATCATCGGCGGCGGTGCGTATTTCCTCGGTGCCGGCATTGATGACACCAGCCGTCTGCCCGACACGCTGGATCGTGCCCTGCAATTTGTCGACCGCAGCGTTGAGATCGACACGCAATTTGTCCAGCTCAGGCGATAATTTACCCTCAAGCCGCTGCACGAGATCGCCCTCCGCCAGCTTGGTCAACGCCTCGCCGATTTCTCTCACCGAGCGTATCCGGTCGGTCACGTCCACGGCGAATTTCACGACCTTCACAACCTTGCCGGCAGCATCGAAAATGGGATTATACGAGGCCTGAATCCACACTTCCCGCCCGCCTTTGGCGACCCGCTTGAACTCCGCGGACTGGAATTCACCAGCGCGCAACCGATCCCAGAAATTGGTGTACTCAGGTGAGTCACGGTAGCTTGGCTCGACGAAGGTGCTGTGGTGAACGCCTTTTGCCTCTTCGAGACGGTAGCCCATGAGATCCAGAAAAATTTTGTTCGCCTCGATCACGTGACCGGTTGTTTCAAACGAGATCACACCCTGGGCGCGCCTGATCGCGGTGATCTGCGAGACGGCGTCGGTGGCCAATAAACGCGCCTGACCATCGGTCCATTCAAGACAAAAACCAATGGTTTTGCGGCCCTGTTTGACCGGGCTGATCACGAGGTCGAGCACCAGGCTGCCGGCTTTGATCGTGGCATGCAGCGGTGCCTCAAGTGTCGCCAGCATGTTGCGCTGAAACGCCTGGTCCTTGTCGAACATATCGACATTGCTGCCGATGAGCGTCGCCACGCTAAAACGCGGAAATTCACGCCGCAGGTCAGGCTCCGCCTCTCTCAGCAGCTTTGTCAGCGAATTATTTACATAGGTAATTTTCAGCGCCTTATCGGCCAGCATGACATTGGCGCGAAGGGAATCAAGCGCCGCAAACTTCGCAGATTTGTTGGAATTCAGGAGTCCGTTCAACATATGTCCTCGCCAAAAATGGGGATCAACGCCGAGGTTCAGCTCGGTTTCGCAATTCCGTGAGACCACAGCGTGAACAAATTTGTTGAAGAAACCCTTAAACCGCAGAAAAAAACAGGGGAGCGCATCCCCTGTTTTTATAAATTTCAAGATATATGGCCGAATATATGACTTAAATCCGCATCACGGTCTTGGGCCAAACCGTGAACACGCCGCCCCTGTTTAACCTAGTAACGCGGCCTCGGCATATTCGTAATTCGCAACCTTATCCAGCCAGTTGGTAATGTAATCCGGGCGGCGGTTGCGGAAATCGAGGTAATAGCTGTGCTCCCATACATCGAGCCCAAGCAGCGCCTTGCCCTCGCCGGTAGCCAGCGGGTTGGACCCATTGGGCGTTTTGGTCACTTTCAGCTTGCCGTCGGTGGCGAGCACCAGCCACGCCCAGCCGGAGCCGAACTGCCCGATGCCCGCCGCCTTGAACGCATCCTTGAACGCCTGGACCGCGCCGAAATCAGCGATGATCTTGGCTTCCAGTTTGCCCGGTATCACGCCGCCCTTGGGCGACATGTTCTGCCAGAACAGGGTATGGTTCCAATGCTGCCCGGCATTGTTGAACACCGGCGCCATGTCCGGCTTGTTGTATGAAATGGCGATGATCTCCTCCAGAGTTTTGCCCTGCAGTTCGGCGTGTTTTTCAACAAAGCC
>JAQNCU010000040.1 GCA_029077775.1 Acidocella sp.
GCCGCATGAAGGTGTCCGACATTGAACTTGCATGAGGTTTTTGATCGACGAATGCTTGCCGCCCGCCTTGACGCTCATTGCTAATCAGGAAGGTCATGAAGCTAAGCACGTCGTACATATCGGGAAGGCCGGATGGTCAGACCAAAATGTTGTGCGCCTTGCCACAGAAGGTGATTTTATTGTCGTCACCAATAATGCCAGCGATTTTCGTAAATTATACGCAGCTCAGCCCCTTCATGCCGGTCTAATTATTCTTCTGCCAAATGCCGGGCGTGAAGTTCATATGCGGCTCTTCAAATATGCCCTGGAGCTGCTCGCTAAGAAGGGCGAGCCGATCAATCAGGTTCTTGAAATGGGATTTGACGGTCAGGACATGACATTCACTCTTTATAACCTTCCCAAAATCTAGCAGCTAGAATTATAGCAACTAGATTATAGCGACGATATGAACGTGTCCCCGCAATGCGGGGCCGGGCTTTAGACTTCGCCCCGTGCCGCCTGGCGTCACGGCCCTTCGGGTAACAATCCCTCACGTGAGTCGTATGGCCGTAGACGCGGCCTTGTTTGCTAAGGGCGCCGCCCTTGCGCGCTACAAGGGCCTTCCACCCAAAACGACAGACGAAATTGCCGAAGGCGTCAATTTCGTTGCGTTTCGGGTCCCTGCGAAGGCCCTTTCCGCTTGCTACCCCGGTCTCGCCGACGGGCAGAGGTGCAGCGCGCTGCACCTCATGACCAAGCGAGAAAGGACAACCATGACGGCCAAAACCTTTAATCCCGCCACCTTGCGGCAATTCACCGGCACCGAGACTGTGTATCGGCACGGCTTGGCGCGCGGAATCCTCTACACCGATGGGGCAAAATATGTTGCCGAGAGTGCCGGAGCGTACTGGCTGCTCGATGAAATTGCTTTTGCACAGAAGGGGCGGCGCGCTGTCGCGGCCGAGGAGTTTCAGGTTTGGAAATTGGTCGTGAATGCTGACGGGACGGGCCGCCTCACTTGCGAGGATGGCAACGGCCGCGCCGTTTTCACCAAGCGCCTGGCCTACACGGATTTTCCGCCGGAAGGCGTTGAACTGTATTTCGTGAACAGCACCATCCTCTTGCCTTTTGAATACTGACGATTTCCTTGTTTAAATATCCCGGAGGGGGTCACAGGGGGAGGCAGAGCCTCCCCCTTCCAGGCGCCCCCCAGGCCGGGCGGTTGGGGGCAGGGCAGGGGCCTCATGCCCGGTCGTATAGGCGGGCAAATTCGGCATCGGCATAGTAGCGCAGCTTGCGCGCCAGGATGGGGCGTTTCCCGGCTGGGAAGAGGAGCGCGCGGCTTTCCGGCAGGTTGCGGACCTCATCGGGGGTGAGCAGCGGCCGGCCGGTATGTTGCTCGCTATAGGACAGGCCGGATTCCCGGCTATCCAGGGCGCGGGATGCGGTTTCAAACACGATGGTTTCCTGGCCGAGCAGATCGGAGACCAGGCGGGCGCTTTCATGATCGTTGACCCCGAAGACCTGGAGCATTCCGGCGTTGCTCAGGAAGGTGCCGGCGCGCTGGCCATAGGTGGCGCGGAGCTGGTGGACATCCTGGAGGATGGGCCAGAGCTGGACGCCATAGCCCGCCATCAATCCCATGGCGCGCTCGATGGGGGCGAGGTGCCCCAGGGCCGCGAATTCATCCAGCAGGAAGAGCACCGGCGCCGCCGGCCTGGCCGGTGTCCGCGCCATGTCCTGGAGGCTTTGCGTCAGCATCAGGCGGAGCCACCTTGCATAGGTGGCGAGGCGATCCGGCGGCAGTACGAGGAACACCGTCGCTAGGCCCGATTTGAGATCGGCGAAGCTAAAATCGGACCTGCCCAACACCGAGGTCATGCGCGGGCTATCCAGGAAATGCGTATGGCGCTGGGCGGTGGAGAGCACGCCAGCGGCCTCGGCATCGGACTTGCCCCGGTGCCGGTTCGCGGCCCGCGCGATGAGATTGCCGGCCGCCGCAGTGCCCTGCATCCGGGTTAGTAGCGCCTTAAAATCCTCCGGCGCGCCGGTGAGCAGATCGCGCAGCGTGGCGAGCGTGCGCCGTTCTGGCGGTTCCTCGGCGATGACGTAGAGGATGATGCCCGCGATGAGCGCCTTGGCTTCCTCGTTCCAATGCGCCTCGCCGCCCTCGTTCGGGGTGTCATAAACCAGGGCGTCGGCGAGGCTGGCGGCGTCCTCCGCGACATCCAGACTTGCCGCATCAAGAGCGGCGAGGGGATTGAACGCGGCCGAGGGCCGGCCGGTGACGCCGAAGGGGTCGAGGACGTGCAGCGGGCCGAGCTGTTTGCGGGCGCGGCCCGCGATTCTGGCGTTCTCGCCCTTGGGGTCGATGCACACCACGGCGCGGCGCGCGGTGAGAAGGTTCGGGATGATGGTGCCCACACCTTTGCCGCTGCGCGTGGGGGCGATGGTCAGCAGATGCGCCGGTCCGGCGTAACGGAGCAGCTTGCCGGTTTTAACATCGCGGCCGACGAGCAGGCCGGTAGCACTTTGCGCCAGGCGTGCCGTCTCTTGTTTGGTGGCGAACCTGGCCGAGCCGTGCGTGTCGCTTTCCTTATCGCCGAAGTGGCGGAGCAGGGGCGCGGTAAGCCAGCGCCAGCCGAGCGCCGCGGTGATGACGAACATAAAAACATCGATGATGAGCTGGGCCGGAAAATTCCGCTGCAAGTGGAAGATGGCGGCGAACAGCTCGATCACGTCATAGGTCACGAAAAAAATGACCACGAAGATGAACAGCAGCTTGGCGATGTAGCCCCCGGCCGTCAGCGGACTCCACAATATGGCGAGGAAGGTGGAGAGGGGATCGCGCACGGCCGCCACCAGCATATTGCGGAAGGCGCGCAAGACTCGCACGGCTTAGCCCCTGGCACGTCTCTTTCTCATCGTCATGTCCCAGCCTCCCGGCCGGCCAGGAGATCGGTTTGACCCGCGCCACCGGTGCCGGGCGATCCAGAGCCGTTGAGGGCAGGGGAGGAGGCGCTGGACACCGCGCCGTTTGGCGTCGATTTCAGCAGATCGTCGAACAGGGCTTTATCGTCCGGCCGTTTGAGATAGCCGGGCAGGGTGGTGCGCAGCCAGGCCAACAGCGGCTTATCGGCCTCATGCCCATTGTCGATTTTTTCCAGCACCAGCGCGCCCAGCAGGATTTTCCGCCGCGTATCCTTGGCGCGTTCCTGCTTGATGAGCCTGGCCTGGAGCGCCTTGCGCTGTGAATCGAGTTGCGAAAGCCGTTCCTCGATGGATTTTTGCGCCATGTGTCGGTCCTCTCTTTGTGTCGTGTCATGGCTCTTCGCGGCCTTCTCTAACCACCACTTTATGCGCTGATCCTTTGCCTGTTATCCGCGCCTTGACCGAATTTTTTGTAATTCGTTGCGTATTCACATCTAAATATATTTTCCCTGGATTTGGCTTGTGGTTCTGGTAGTCATCCGTTGCCAGATTGCGTCTGATCCTGCCTCGTTTGTGGCGGCTAAAGTAAGTTAAGTGCGCACTTACGAGTTGCTGCGCAACTCAGTGGGGTTTAGAAGAAGAAGACGAAGATCGGGGCGCCGGCAGCATAGCCCCGGAACCAGAAGCAGCACAGCCAGAGGATGGTGCGGCGGGCATGGCGATCTACCATCTCAGTATGAAACCGATGTCGCGGTCATCGGGGCGTAGCGCGGTTGCCGCCATCGCCTATCGCGCGGCCGAGAAGCTGACGAATGACCGCGATGGCATCGAACATGATTTTACCCGGCGCCAGGGCGTTGAGCACGCCGAAATCGTGCTGCCCGATGGCATCGCCGCCGGCGCCGATTGGGCGCGGGAGCGGTCCGCGTTGTGGAACGCGGCGGAGCGGGCCGAGGCGCGCAAGGATGCGCGGGTGGCCCGCGAGATCGAAGTGGCGTTGCCGCACGAGCTGACGGCCGGGCAGCGGCTGGAGCTGACGCGGGAATTTTCACGGAGCCTGGCCGACCGGTATGGGGTGGCGGTGGATTTTGCGATCCATAGCCCGCACGGTCACACCGACATCCGCAACCACCACGCCCACATCATGCTGACCACCCGCAAGGTGGGCGAGTGGGGCCTTGGCGAAAAATCCGAGCTTGAGCTGGAGAACAAGAAGCTGGCGGCGCTGGGGCTGCCGACGACGCATGAGCAGTTGCGCGACATGCGGATTGCCTGGGAGCAGCGGAGCAATACGCATTTGGCGCGCGCCGGTTTGGATTTGAGGATCGATCACCGCAGCCACCAGGAGCGCGGGCTGGAGCTGGAGCCGACCCAGCATATGGGCGTGCACGCCACCCAGATGGAACGCCGGCACAAGCCGGTGTCGCGGGTGCGGATCGACGAGGACGCGACGCGGCGCAATGCCGCGATCATCCGGGAGAAGCCCGAGCAGGTGCTGACCCTGATTACCAACGAGAAGAGCGTGTTCGACCGGCAGGACGTGGCCCGCGCGCTGCACCGCTATGTCGGCGAGGCCGAGCCGTTCCAGAACGCGCTTGCCCAGGTGATGGCCTCGCCGGTGCTGGTGCAGTTGCAAGCCGAGCAGCGCGACGAATCCGGCCGCGTGGTGGAGTCCGCGCGATATTCGACGCGGGAAATGGTGAACATTGAGCGCGACATGGCGGTGAGCGCCGAGCGCATGGAGGCGAAGCGGGATTATGCCGTGTCGCCGCGCCATGTGGCGGCGGCGGCCGAGC
Organism: Acidocella sp.; assembly: GCA_029077775.1. GTDB lineage: Bacteria > Pseudomonadota > Alphaproteobacteria > Acetobacterales > Acetobacteraceae > Acidocella. The sequence continues at coordinate 4,707 of JAQNCU010000040.1, forward strand.
GGCAGGATACCACCATCCAGCGTCAGGGGGGCAAGGGGCTGGAGGCCGAGCAGCGCCTGGCCATCGAACACGTCACCGGGCCGGAGCGCATCGCCGTGGTTGTCGGCATGGCAGGGGCGGGCAAGAGCACGATGCTGATGTCCGCCCGCGAAGCCTGGCAGGCACAAGGCTATCGCGTTCATGGCGCCGCCCTTGCGGGCAAGGCGGCCGAGGGGCTGGAGGAATCATCCGGCATTGCCTCCCGCACGCTGGCATCATGGGAGCGGGGATGGGAGCGCGGTTTTGATAAACTCGGGCCGCGCGATGTGTTCGTGATCGACGAGGCGGGCATGGTGGGGTCGAACCAGTTGTCCCGCTTCATCACCGAGGCCGACGAGGCGGGCGCTAAAATCGTGCTGGTGGGGGACCCCGAGCAGTTGCAGCCCATCGGCGCGGGCGCGGCGTTCCGCGCCGTGGCCGAGCGCGTCGGCATGGTGGAGCTGGAAGGGATTCGTCGGCAACGGGAGGACTGGCAGCGCGCCGCCTCCATCGCGTTCGGCCGGCACCGGACCGGGGAGGGCCTGGCCGCGTATGCGGCGCGCGATGCCATCCGCTTCGAGGGCGACACCGAGCTGGCGCGGAGCGCCATCGTGCGGGACGTGATGGGGGATCGTGACGCGCGCCCCGATGGTTCGCGCCTGGTGCTGGCGCACCGGCGCGTGGATGTCGCGGCGTTGAATGACGCCATCCGCGATGCCCGGCAGGAGCGTGGCGAGCTGACCGGCGAGCTGGTCTATCAGACCAGCGAAGGGGCGCGCGCGTTCGCGCCGGGCGACCGCTTGCTGTTCCGGGAGAACAACCGGGAGCTTGGCGTCAAAAACGGCATGTTGGGGACGGTTGAGCGAGCCGAGGAAGACCGGCTCACCGTCAGGCTGGACTCCGCCAAGGGGCCGGGCCTTGGGCGCGCCGTGGAGGTATCGACGGCCGATTATGCGGCGGTCGATCATGGCTACGCCACGACCATCCACAAAGCCCAGGGCGCGACGGTGGACCGGGCCTATGTGCTCGCCTCTAAATCCATGGACCGGCATCTGACTTATGTGGCGATGACCCGGCACCGGGACGGGGTGGCGCTGTATGTCGGACGGGACGAGTTCAGCGATATTGATTCCCTCGCCGGGCGGCTATCGCGGGCGCAGCTCAAGGAGACGACGCTGGATTACGACCAGGCCGCGGGCGTTCGGGCCGAGGCCGCGCGGGAGATTTACGCGCAGCGGCGCGGCATGGACCACGCCCCCGAGAGCGAGATCATCATCCCGCCGGCGATGCGCGCGCGCCAGGCGCCGGAGCGTGTGACGCCCCAGCAGGAGCAGGACCGGGTGCTGCCGGCACAAAAGCGCGGCATGTTCGACGGCCTGAAACTTGGCGGAGGCCGGGGCGGGCCGGAGGCCGAGCGTCCGGCGCCGGCGAAGGCGGCCGATACGCTGCACCAGGCGGTGGATCGCTACGCGCGCGCCTATGATGACGCGGCGCGGATGCGGGCGCAGAACCTGCCCATCCTGGACCATCAGCGTCTCGCGTTGCGGGACGCCGGGCAAAAGCTGGATGCGGTGCGGTCCGGCGCCCATGCCGACCTGAAAAACGCGGTGGAGCATAACCCGGACGTGGCGAAGGCGCTGCGCACCATGCAGGGCCAGCCGCGCGCCGCGTTGCTGGTTTCCGGCATCCGGCAGGAGGAGCGGATACGGCAGGACCCCAACCTACAAGCCGAGCGGCTGGTCAAAGTCTGGAACGGGCTGGAGGCCGAGCACCGGCGTCTGAAAGGCTGGGAGCACGATGAGGCCCGCGGCAAGCTGGAAACCCGCATGAAGGCGTTTGTCGCCGACCTGAAACGCGATCCGCAGCTCGAATCCATTTTGCGGAACCGCCAGCAGGAGCTTGGCATCAAATCCGGCTCCCGGCTCGACGAGGTGATGCGCGAGCGCGATATCGACCGCGCCATGACGCAAAGCATCCGGCAGACACGGGGGCTTGGCCTCTCCATGTAAGGCCCGAAGGAGGGACCCATGGAGGAAGACTACGACCACGACGGCGTCGGCGCACCCACGGAGGGCGATCCGGCGCAGGCATTCGAGGCCCTACGGGCAGAGGTGGCGGCGCTGCGCCAGGCCATCGAGGCGGCAGCCGAGCGCCAGGCGCCGGATTACAGCCCGGACCTTGGGCGCATCACCCAGGCGATGAACGGCGTGATCGAGGGGCTGGAGGCCATCGAGGCGCATCCGGCCTTGCGGATGACGCCGGACCAGTTCGGCCAGGCCATGACGCGGAACGGCCGGGAGCTGATGAACGAGGTAGCGCAGAAATACGACCGCGCCCGGCAGGATGCCGAGCGCGAGCGCCACCAGCTCGCCGGCATGATCGGGACGTTGCGGGGGAAGCGGGATCAGGTGTTTTGGCTGGCGGCGGTTTTTGTTGGCACATTTGTCTTTACCCTGTTTGCATCCCCGGTTTTGTTGGGGGAGTTGCCTTTTGGGTGGAACACCAACGCGGCGGCGACGGTTATGCAGGCTGACCGCTGGGATGCGGGGAGCGCGCTCATGCAGGCCGCCAGCCCCCAGGGGTGGCAGAACTTGGTCGCGGCATCCAATCTGGTGCGGGCCAATCAGGACGCACTTGCCTCTTGCCAGCAGGCAGCACTCAGTGACGAGAAAGCCAAACGATGTGTAATTGCTGTAAGCCCACCATAGTGGTTGTTAGGATCCTTCGCAGCAAAGAAGCGGATTCCCAGCTATCCATAGTGGTGAGCGTCCCAGGCATATTTTCGTTCGTCGCGCGATTTTTGGACTTCAAAGTCACTGAATCAAATGAGACGGCGCTTTAGGCAAGCACCGGGATTGCCACACGATCAAAATACAAATGCCCGGATATTGTGCGGAATAAGATTAAAATATAATCGAAAAATCTAGGCCCGAATGAAATATACGAAAGATAATCCAAAGTTACAAAAATTTGCTTGACCAAAAGGCAGGATTTGAAAAATGATTTGGATGTTTCTGATCAAACATCTGAAGCTAACCTATAATTTGGAGGTCATAAATATGATTAAACGTGAGATCAGGGCCGGAATAAATGCATGCCGACAAGATGTGGTGCATGTCAATATTCTTGGAGCGGTCGCCTACTCAGTTGAAGAGGACACCAACGAAAAAGTAGTACCACTTGAAGTGAGTCGAAAAGAGGTGGCCGAGAAGGTCGTTCTGGCGGCATAAATCTACCACATTTCCAAATACTTCGGTTTATTTTTTGCGAGAATGGCGACCTAAACAGTCGCCGTTTTTCATTGTATCGGGACTGGTCATGTTGCGTGGAGCATGGATTAGCTAAACCAACATGTGCATGTCGGGCTCTTATATCGGGGCCGGCGTACAAATGGAGTATCGGTTGTCGAGTTTATTTCAAACCATCGCGTTAGATAAAAGACTTCGCAGTCAATTCTAGATAACCTTTTTTGAAGAGATGAGGTATAATGAAGACACGAATGCTTCTTATAACGATGCCATGGCAATCTCTGTGGTATCCATCACTTGCGCTCGGGATACTTTCTTCAATTGCACGCGAACCGCAATACGAATGCGACCTTGACACTATGTACGCAAATTTTCGATGGGCGGAATTCCTCTATGAGCATACTGAAGGCGAGATTAATCCAGAAAAGTACGGATATATTGGCGAAGATTTGTTCTTTCAAGCGACTGGCGAATGGGTTTTTGCTCCTGCTCTATATGGAACTCCGGACTGGAAAATCGAAAAATATCGGCGCTACTTCAACAACGAAGATGATTATATAATTTCGCTGAAGGCTCATCGTCTTTCGAACCAGTTCATACGCGAACTGGCCGATGAGATCGTATCGAAAAAATATGATGTTGTCGGATTTTCAAGTACGTTCATGCAGAACGTTCCTTCTCTAGCTTTAGCAAAAAGAATAAAGGAGTTGTCTCCCCAAACCACAATCATAATGGGTGGAGGAAACTGTGACGGTGTTCAGGGCGGAACTATTCATCGCAATTTTTCATTTATCGATATCGTTTTTTCTGGCGACGGAGAGCACTCGTTCCGTCGATATTTGGAAACTTTTGGTGGTGGAACGTCTCTCGAATCAGTTCCGGGAATTTATTGGCGCAGTAAAAGCGGTGAGCAAAAAACAAATTTTCGACCGCCGATGGTATCGATGGATGAAGTGCCTGTACCAGACTTTGATGATTATTTTTCACAATTATATAAGTCATCTATCGCGGAATACATTGAGCCACGTCTAATCATCGAAACGGCACGTGGCTGTTGGTGGGGCGAAAAACACCATTGTACATTTTGTGGTTTGAACGGTGGTTCTATGAAATTCCGCGTGAAAGATCACGAAAAGGCACTTGACGAAATTCGATATTTGGTCAGCCGATACCATACATTAGACGTAATATTTGCTGACAATATTATCGATATGAAATACTTCGAAACTTTCTTGCCAAAGATATCACAATCTGATTGGAATCTTAGACTTCACTATGAAATTAAATCAAATCTTCGGCGTGATCAAATTCAACAACTAAGTGAAGCTAATGTGGTTCACGTGCAGCCGGGAATTGAGAGCCTGTCTACCTTTTCGCTTGCATTAATGGACAAGGGTGTTGGTGGAGCGCAAAACGTGCAAACCTTGCGTGATTGCGAAGAGTTCAATCTCACCGTAGCTTGGAATTTTCTAGTTGGTTTTCCAGGTGAAAGGTGGGAAGACTACAAGAATATCATCAACCAAATGCCTGCATTGGTGCATCTGCAGCCTCCGACGGGGGCACCACGTATCGCCATCCAAAGGTTTAGTCCCTATTTTAATAATCCTGAGTTAGGCTTTGCGAAAAAAAAGCCGGCACGGTTCTACACTGTAATATTTGATATCGCAGAAAAGGAACTAGAAAATCTTGTCTACCTATTCGAGGCACCACCGCAAGGGATATCGGATGAGCAAATCGGCCTAATGAATGCTGCTATTGATGGTTGGATCGAGGCGTTTTGGAAAGGGAGTATGCTTATCCATCACCTAGCACCATCGGGATTACTTGAAATTGAAGATAAACGGATTGGGTGGCTTGACCGTAGCTATGCGTTGATAGGTGTAACTAGCGAGATTTACAAAATTCTTTTGAGCCAGCCAGTTAGGCATGACAGAATCAGTGGGATGCTGAAAAGAAACAATATCGATGCTATAGAGCAAGAGATAAGTATCAGTATCCATTACTTGCTGGAATTAGGATTACTATTTCAAGATGCTGAAACTTATATTGCATTATCGACCGGACGAAATCCCTTTAAGAGACGACTCCAACCTCCTTCAACGGTCTTAAAGAGAGAGCAGGAAACTGAGGTAATAGCAGCTCCCATGGAATTGGCTTCGTGAACTCGCTTGCTCATAAGGGAGTGGTTACTCAGTTACGATATGGCAGCCATGAACCAGAACTCGTCGTAGATGATCTCCTGGCAAGTGCTGAGGATCTGACGCTTGTAGGTCTTCAGGCGCGCGCCAAGGATGGACTCGTCCGCGTGACAATCAAGCGCTCACTGAATTTGGATTGCTCTGATGGCGAGTGGTCATTGAGTCATCTCGATCTGGAGATGATCCGACTAGTTCGAGACTGTTCTTCTTGCGGACTGGAAGTTAATTGGACTGCGAGCTGCCTTTCAAATGAAGCGGTTCGGCAGCTAGTTCATCTACCGCCTGTTGCGAGTGTCGAAGATTACAAAAGCGAGCCTGATGCGCTGTCGTTCTGGACCGAAAATTATAGATATGGTCTTTATTATTGGCGAAAGGGACCGGGTTTCATATATCTCAGGGACTCCAGAAAGTCAGACAAAAGCACAATCTTAGTTCTGAATGATGCCGAAACTTTAGGCTGCTTCAACATATGTCATACTATTTCGAGAACTGACGTGGCCGTCCAACGTTGGCCAGAAGGCTTTTATCAGTTGGATCGTGAATGCGCTTTTCTGAGTTCTGGACTATACTCACTATCCACGGCCGCACAGATGGTATTTTGGCCAGTTCCATACTCGGCGCTTTAGAAAGTGAAAAATTGAAGATTTAAGGAACGCTTTATTTATGTGGAGGTTTAGAGCAGGATGGATGAAAAGGATGTTGCTCGATTGGAGGGGCAAATTTGGGGTCTCCGGATCCTTATCATGAATTGTTTGGGACCTGTCGTAGACTCCGCGAGAAATCCTACAATTCATGCCAATAAAATTAAAGAGACAACAATCCGCGGATTGCATCAAACAACGAATAGTAATCTTCCCGACCACCTCCAAGCTGAGTTTCGTGAAGCTGCTGCATTGGTTATTGCAGAAGCGACCGAGGGAATTCTGTCGAGGTACAAAGTGTAGCGACGATCATCCTTATTCAGAACCGAAAAGAGGAGCGAGATGTGCTCAGTTCAAGTTTTGATATAGAGACGGTATTGGATGGAATTTTTCAGCATGCTGATCCTTTGCAGCCTGCTAAGCGGCGCATGATCGAAGATCGTATAGAGTTGGGGGAAGCGGTAGCAACGTTGTTGACGATTGATGCATTGGGACTTCCAAATCTTGAGCTTCCGAACGGGTGGCGGATGGCGATGTCTTTCCCATCCCCAAAAAGGAGAATTGTCCTACCAATATCGCCTGGGACACCATCTAATGCTGAGAAAATTCTCTGCGACCTGAAGGAGATGGGAGAAAGTGCTTCGTGCGAATTAGCTATTGAAGCGACCATTATTCCCTATGGTTGGATCAGAATTGTGGAAAAAATGCTCAAAGACATTGTCGACAAAAGCGAGGTGGGCGAGCGAGTTTCGATACAGCTAAAACGCCGTAGAGTATCTCTCAATGCGAGCATTTGGGCATTTACGGCCAGGCCACAATACCGAGATCGGACTAAGATTTTATCTAACTGGCTCGCTTCAGCAACGTTCTGTCACTGCGAGATATGCGGAAAAGAGCTAACAACGGATGAAATCTTAAATCTCCGCGCTCGATCGGGTGGCAGTAGGTTGTGTGAAGAACATCAACGGCTTTCGCTTCTTGAAGTCAAGCGGATGGCCGCTGTGCTCTCGATGTAAAGCTATTTTAGAGGTAAACGAGGGTTGGTTTTGTGGATTTGCCAGTTGAACAACGTGAATTAAGCCGGTCGAAGCGCATAAATCTCGGGACGAGATTCAACGCTCTCATGGTAGGCGACTCGATTAGCACATTTGGAACGCAACTTTCAGCTTTTGCAATCCCGACATATGCGATTAAAGCGCTGCACGCTACACCGCGTGAAATTGGGATTTTGAATACGCTTCAGTGGGTGCCACCACTTTTCTTTATCGCATTTGCCGGCCTGCTTGCAGACTTATTTGATCGTGGACGGCAAGCCGTACTTGCAGACATTGGATGCGCTATAGCTGGTCTGGTTTTCTATTGCGCGATCATATTCGGCTTTGCCAATATTTTTCTTCTAGATGCAGTCGTATTTTTGGTTGGCTCTGGCGGCGCATTTTATGGAATAGCCGCCTCGGCCATGATTCCGCAGCTTGTGGAGCAACAAAACTTAGTTCATGCCAACTCAAGGTTTACGGCGGCTAGAGCGGTCTCATCGATTTGTGGTCAGGGCCTTGCGGCAATCTTAGCGCAACTCCGCCTACTTCCGGTCGCGATTTTGACTGACGCGGTTTCTTACTTGGTTCGGGGAGCATTTAATCTACGCTGGCTAGCGTCTGGACCTAAAAACATTCGGGAAAATAAAAATGATGAGCGCCACAATATAGTTGAACCAGCAACAGGGATAATTAGTTTTCTTAAGGAAAAGCCAGCTATAGTCCATTTGGCTCTGGCTGCCGGAACCTTTAATCTTGGCGCGTCAATAATTGCCTCGATGTACTTCCCATTCGTTTATCAGGTCTTGGAGTTAAGCCCACTTTTCATCGGCATTTCGATGGGCTTTGGCAGCTTTTCATCATTCCTGACGGCGATGTACCTGCCTAAATTCTTGCATGCCAAAGCTTTCGATAAGGTTGTTGTTTGGGCCCTTTTTGCAGCGTCTGTCGGCGCTTGGTGCGTACCGCTTGCTCATATAATTAATGCTCATTTGCTGATAGTCTTTTACAGGCTTTTCTTTTCCGCGGCGTCTACGTCGTTCAT
>JAQNCU010000427.1 GCA_029077775.1 Acidocella sp.
AGAGTTCGTCGAAACCGGTGCCGTCGCTCTGAACGTCGAGCCGCGTTACGCTGTGATCGTCGATCGCATCTCCCACGACATTCCCTTCTATCGCGCCCTGCTCAAGCACGCCGCGCTGAACGGCACTGCCATCATCAACAATCCCTTCTGGTGGTCCGCCGACGACAAATTCTTCAACTACTCCCTCGCGGCCCGGCTCGGCGTCGCCGTACCACCCACCGTCATCCTGCCCCACAAGCGCCATCCCGAGGGCACCACCGACCGCTCCATGCGCAACCTTGAATATCCCCTCAACTGGGACGCCGTCTTCGACTACGTCGGCGAGCATGGATTCATGAAACCCGTCGATGGCGGAGGTTGGCGCGACGTCTACCACATTCACAATCGTCACGAATTATTCGAGGCCTACGACCAGTCCCGCGACCTCTGCATGATGTACCAGAAAGCCGTCGATTTCGATGAGTACTTCCGCTGCTACGTCGTCGGCCAGCGCAAGGTACGCATCATGCCCTATGACCCGCGCCGACCTCACGCCGAGCGTTATCTCCAGAACCCGCCAAAGTACAGCAAAGCGTTGCTCAAGCGCGTCGAGCAGGACGCGCTCACGCTCTGCCGCGCCCTCGGATACGACCTCAACACCGTCGAGTTCGCCGTCGAAAACGGCATCCCCTACGCCATTGATTTCATGAACCCCGCTCCCGACGCCGATCTCCATTCCGTCGGCGAAGCGAGCTTCGAGTGGATCGTCTCCGAGGTCGCTGCGCTGGCCATCGACAAGGCGAAAAAATCCCCGATCCAGTTCAGTGAACTGCGCTGGTCCAGCTTCCTCAACCCGCAGCCAGCCGCCAAAGCCGCAGCGAAGAAACCGGCAGCAAAAAAAGCAGCCGCGAAACAATCTGCAGTAAAGAAATCTCCTGCCAAAAAATCCACGAAATCCATTGCGAAATCCGTTGCGATGCAGGCACCAAAGACAGAATCCGACAAAGCTTCCGACTAAACCCGTCGCGTTTTTTTCGCGCCAGTGTGGGCCATGCGCACGCTTTGTTGTCACTCCCGCCTTTTGTTGTCATTCCCGAGGGGAATCTGCTTTTTATTCCTCATTCCCAACCAAAGACCACCCTGCGAGCATCGCTCCCAGGGTGGTCTTTGCTCGCCCCCGCCCGCATCAGAACGTGAACACGGCCTGCGCATAGATACGCCGCACCGCCGAGCCATTCGAATACAGCCCGCTCGCCAGGCTCTGCGACTGGCCAAAAAGATCTGTCTGGTTGCCCAGATTCCCCGGTGCAATCACTGTCCCGTTCGGCGTTCCATAGTCGTGGTTGTTGAACAGGTTCAGCGCCTGAATGCTGAAGTTGATGTGATATTTCCTGGGTACTCCCGGTCCGCCGAAGATGCCCGGCCCGCCCGGCCCGGCAAAACCACCTCCGCCAAAGCCGCCGCCCACGCCGCCACCCGGTCGTCCGCCGCCACCGTGGAAGCCAAAGTGCGCCTGATCTTTCTGCTTCGGTCCCACCGCAAACTCCCGACTGATGCGTAGGTTGAACGCCACCGCAGCCGGGCCATTGCCCAGGTTGTTGGTAATCAGCGGCTCGCCCGGCGAAAGCGTCGGCTCCGTATCCAGGCAGCCATACGTCGTCTGCTTGTACCGCGTCGAATTCGCCGTGCAGTCCGAGGCCTGCGCCACTCCTGGCCGGTGAATCAGGAAGGTGTCGCCATAGGGATCAGTCGGCAGCGTGATGTCGAACGGATGGCCGGACCGCGCCAGCAGAAACGGATTCAACCGAATCCCCCACGGTGCCAGATAATTTCCGATTACAAACACCGTGTTGCGCGAAACAAACGCTGCGCGCCCATAGTCCTGCCGGATATTCAGCGAGTTCGAGACTGGTGAAATCGCATTCGCAGTGATGCTGTTCTGCGAAGCCCCATCCGTATTGGCAAAACTCAACGTGTAGAAGCCGAAGAATCCCAGTCGGGGATTGATCTGTGCGCGCGTATTGAAGATGAACTGATCCTCTTTGAAGATGCCTTCGCTCAGGTACTGATAGATGTTGCCCAGAGAAGGCTGATAGGTCGCAAAGTACGGCGCATTGGCGTTAATCTCCACAAGCTGATGATCGCCCTGCGTGTGCAGATAGGTCAGAGTGCCGGTCATCCCTTTTGTCAGTTGGCGCTCCAGGCTTCCGGCAAACTGTTGCGCATAGGGAGAGCGGTAGTTCGGCACCACCTGATCGATCGTTCGCGTCGTTGCCTGACCAATGTTGCACGCCGTTGCGTTGAAGCTCGTCTGGCTCTGCGCAAAGCAGTTGGCAAGCGCCTGCTGTGTCGTCGCGCTTGTGTTCAGAACATTGAACCGCTGCTCCTCCAGAGACCGGTTGATTCTGAGCAGGCTGCCAACTGTGAAGCGATCATAGAATATGCCGTAACCAGCCCGCAGCACAGTCTTCGACGGTTTGCCATTCTTGCCGTCAAGCGCCCAGGCGAGAGAAAATCGTGGTGCCCAGTCATTGTGATCGGCAACATGGTTCTGCGCCTCCCAGCGAAGACCACCCGAGATCGTCAACCGCGCATTGACGCGCCAGTCATCGGAGGCCCACAGACCGCCATCG
>JAQNCU010000428.1 GCA_029077775.1 Acidocella sp.
CGGATTTGCGCCGCATGGAGCTTGCCAAGGCGATCGCCCGCGACCCGAAAATCGTGCTGGTGGATGAGCCCTTCGCCGGCCTCACCGCCAGCGAGGTCAAGGATTTCTCCGCCCTCATCACGGGCTTTCGCGATGAAGGTCGCGCCGTTCTGCTCGTCGATCATAATGTGAAATCTGTCGCCGCCATGGTGGACCGCGTGCTCGCTCTTTATCTCGGTGAAACCATCGCCCAGGGCAGTGCCGAGGCCGTGATGCGCGATGAGACGGTGCGCCGTGTCTATCTCGGCGGCGGCATCACGATGCATGAACGCCCGGTGGCGGCCTTCGCGCAGACCGTCCCGATTTTGCAGGCCGAGGATCTCTCGGTGAGTTACGGTAAGGCCCAGGCCCTGGATAAAGTCAGCCTGGTTGTTCACCCTGGTGAGTTCGTGTCTGTCGTGGGTTTGAACGGCGCGGGCAAGACCACCTTGTTCAACGCCATTTCGGGCCTCGTGCCCTATAGCGGGCGCATCGCCTGGGCGGGGCATCCCCTTGCCGGGAGGTCAGCGGCCCGCATCGCCCGGGACGGCATCGTCCATTGTCCTGAGACCCGGGAATTATTCGGCGACATGAGCGTGGCTGAGAACATTGCCCTAGGCGGCCAGCATCTTGCCGCGCCTGAACGGGCGCAGCGCCGGGATTGGCTCTATGATCTGTTCCCCATCCTGGCTGCCCGCGCCAGCCAGGCCGCCCGCACGTTATCGGGCGGCGAGCAGCAAATGCTCGCCATTGGGCGCGCGCTGATGATGAAACCGAAATTGTTGATTTTGGATGAGCCGACGCTCGGCCTTGCCCCGGTTATCCTCGGCCTGCTCTCCGAGGCGCTGAAACGCCTGCGGGAGCAGAGTGATATCACCATCCTGCTAGGCGAGCAGAACATAACTTTCGCACTTCCCCATGCCGACCGCGTTTATGTGCTGGAACATTCGCGCATCATCTGGGAAGGTCCACCCAGCCGGTTCGAGGCTGAAATGGCTGCCCATTATCTGTGATCCACGCCGCCCGACAAACAGGGGACGATGATTGAGCTTTCCGCCCGTCCATCCACAGCGCGTCGAGCTGAATGACGAGGCCCATGCCCGTCCGCCGGAGACACTAAAGGCGCCGGTCAGGATCTCATATCTTGCCTTGTTCTCAAACGCTGATCTGCGAGACCAGCAATTCCGCCAAATTGTCGAGCTGGCGGATGTTTTCGGCGTTCGCCCGCCCGCCTTGGGGGCCATCCATTACAGCGTGGATATGGGGCGGTTCCGGCTGAAATGGGAACGCCATTCTGAGTTCGCGCGGTATAAATTCATCGTCGCCGGGTCGGGGGACGATCCTTTCTCCGATCCGCCGATCAATAAGCTCGCCCCGGGCTGGCTCGCTTCTCTTGCTGGCGAAGTGCTGGTTGCCACCCACGCCGCGATCATTCCGGCGGACCAAATCTCGGAGGATTACGACAACATCGCGGCCCGGTACTTCGCCGGCAACGCGCTTGTCGGCTCCGCGATCTCGGGCGGTGCCGCCATCGCGCTGACAGATTTTCGCATCCGCGCGGATGGCTTCAGCCGGTTACTGGTGCTGGACAAATCGCTGCGCCCCCGCCAGGCCGGACGCGCGATCCAGCGTCTGCTGGAGGTCGATACATACCGCCTTCTGGCGCAGCTCACACTGCCTGTGGCGCGGCAACTGGCACCTGCTTTGGGCAAAGCCGAGGCTGAACTGGCCGAGATCACCACGGCGCTGATCAGCGTGAGCGAGGCGAGCGAGCCGTTGCTGCTCGACCGTTTGACCAAGCTTGCCGCCCAGATTGAGAGTTTCGAGGCCAAAAACCATTACCGCTTCAGCGCCGCCCGTGCCTACCACCAGCTTGTACAACGGCGAATTGAGGAGTTGCGAGAGGCGCGGATCGGCGCGCTACAGACCTTCCAGGAATTCACCGAATTACGTCTGGCCCCGGCGATGAACACGTGCAGCGCCACCGCTGCCCGCCAGGAATCGCTCGCCACCCGCGTTGCGCGTGCCACGCAGCTTCTCTCCACCCGGGTGGACATCACGCGCGAGCGCCAGGGCATCGCCGTGCTGACCTCGATGAACCGCCGCGCGGATTTACAATTGCGCCTGCAACAAACGGTCGAGGGATTGTCGGTCGCCGCGATCACCTATTACATAATTGGCCTGATCGGCTATGCCGCGCGGGGGCTGCGCGCGGCGGGGCTGAACCTGAACCCCGACATCGCGATGGGGGCCAGCATTCCGGTGGTGTTGGTTATTGTCGGCCTCGGTATAAGGCGTATCCACCGCATGGTGCATGAGGAAGCGTCCAGCCATGCCGAGACGCCTACGCATAGCCAACCATAAACCGCCCGTCTCTACCTGGCGCTGCGCGCGGGGCTCGTGGGGCGTCCGTGCGCCGGAAAACACTCAAACGCGACCCGTTATACCAATTCGCGAAGACAGTGACACATCCGAGTAAGCAGCCGCTTTTTTGAAAAAAAGCGGCGCAAAAAACTTCTGTTATGCCGGTGCCGGGCTTCTGGAACCCCAATGGCCCAGATTAATAATGTTTTTTTGCTTCTTTTTGTTCACA
>JAQNCU010000041.1 GCA_029077775.1 Acidocella sp.
AGCAGAGACCCACCAGCACCGCGCCGATCCCAGTGATCGCGATCACCGGAATGGATGATCGCAATCAAACGGAATCCATGATCGCGATCAAACGGAATCAGTGATCGCGATCCACCGGAACGCGCAAACATGTTAAAAAAATCGCGTTTTGTGAACATGACGCACGGACATGTCCACGAAAACGGGGCTTTGCGCACATGACGTCATAGGGTCACGGACCTGAGCCGCTCCCGAATGGTGGCCGTGAGTTAGTCGGCTTTGGCGAACTGAGCCTCCAGGGTGGCATTTAAGGCGGCGAAGCGTTCCTCAAACGGCACCTCGTCATCCTCAACATCCGCCGCGCCCACATAGCGGCCCGGCGTCAGCACAAATCCCTGGGCAGAAATCTCCTCCAGCTCCGCCGCGCGGCAAAAGCCGGGCACATCCGCGTATTCCTTGCCCTCGCGCCAGGCGTGGTACGCGCCCGCGATTTTCGCCACATCCTCATCCGAAAGCTCGCGCCGCGTGCGGTCCACCAGATGCCCCAGCTTGCGCGCGTCTATGAACAACACCTCGCCCCGCCGGTCCCGGAATTTGCCGTTTTTCTTGTCCCGCGCCAAAAACCACAAACAGGCCGGAATCTGGGTGGAGTAAAAAAGCTGCCCCGGCAGGGCAACCATGCAATCCACCACGTCGCCCTCCACCATGGCGCGGCGAATCTCGCCCTCGCCGCTCTGCGCGGAGGACATCGATCCATTGGCCAGCACCACCCCCGCCGTGCCGCCTGGCTTCAAATGCCACAGAATATGCTGCAACCAGGCATAATTGGCATTGCCCGCCGGCGGCGCGCCATATTGCCAGCGCGCATCCTCGCGCAGCCGCTCGCCGCCCCAGTCCGAGATGTTGAAGGGCGGATTAGCCAGGATGAAATCGAATTTCTCGTCGCGCAGTTCGTCCTTATGAAAACTGCCCTCGTTGTTCCAGCGGATATCGGCATCAATCCCGCGCACGGCGAGGTTCATCTTGGCCAGGCGCCAGGTGGTGTAATTGCTCTCCTGGCCGTAGATGGCCATGTCGCCAATGCGCCCGCCATGCTCCTCGACGAATTTTTCAGACTGCACGAACATGCCGCCCGAGCCGCAGCAGGGGTCGTAGATGCGGCCCTTGAACGGCTCCAGCATTTCCACCAGCACGCGCACCACCGAGCGCGGGGTGTAAAACTCGCCGCCGCGCTTGCCCTCGGAGCCAGCAAAGCCGCCGAGGAAATACTCGTACACGCGGCCCAGCACGTCCCGCGCTTTATCGCCTTCGTCGTGCAACGCGATGCCGGAGATGAGGTCCACCAGCTCGCCCAGCATCACCTTATCCAGCGCCGGGCGGTTGTAATCCTTGGGCAGCACGCCCTTCAGCGAGGGGTTCTCCGCCTCAATGGCGGTCATGGCTTCGTCGATAAGCTGGCCGATGGTGGCCTGTCGGGCTTTGGCCTGCAAATGGGACCACCGTCCCGCCGGTGGCACCCAGAAGATGTTGTCGGCGAGATACTCGTCCTTGTCCTCGGCGGCGGCGGGGTCTTCGGCCAGAAGCGCGGCGTGCTTGGCCTCAAAGGCCGTGGAGATGTAGCGCAGGAAGATCATGCCAAGGGCGACATGCTTGTAGTCCGATGGCTCCAGGTTCTTGCGCAGCTTGTCGGCGGCCAAAAACATCTCCGCCTCGAAGCCAAGCTTTGCTCCTTGGCTCTTGGTGGGGGCGTCGGTCTTGCGCGGGCGGCCCATCGGTCTTCCTTGGCGATTCGAATGCGGGCAACTCTATCTTGGGGACGGCTTCACTGTCCAACCCTCAGCCAAGGATAGAGCTGCCGTTTACGCCTCCAACTCCACGTCGCGCTGCATTTCAGGCACCCGGCTTTCGAGGAGTGTCGCGCGCTCCTTGATCTCCACCCGCGCCCAGCCATTCGCCAACCGTGAAAGCCGGTCCGTTGGCGTTGGGGGCGCCGGTAAAGCGCTGCCCATGGCCCTGGCCTGCGTACGCAGCTCCCGGTCGATTTCCTTGCTGTCGATGACGATGTCCGTCCGCTCCCGCGCCCGGCTGGCCGCTACGTAAGCCTGGTTGGCCGAAAGCCCCGAGCTGCCGATCACGATGGCCCGGTCCACGGTCAGCCCCTGGGCGTTGTAGATTGTGGTCGCATAGGCATGGCCCAGCCGTGCCCGCCCTTTGGCATCCGCCAGCTCTGCTGTGGAGAACGTCACCGCTTCGCTGCCAATCGCCAGCGTCAACCGCGCCTGGCCATTCTGCCCCGCCTCAACCCGCGTCACGATGCCAGTGGTGCCATTCACCACACCCAAGTCTTTGTTGCGGGTGGTGATCTCCAGCCGGTCGCCCTTCGCAACAGCCAGATCATAGGTTCCACCAGAACGGTCCACCGCCCGGACGATGACATCATCCCCTCGCACCTGGCCGCTCTGCCGCAATTCGGCGCGCATCGCCGCGTTCAAGGCCCGGACATCAGCGTTCGACTTGGCCAGCACCACCACGCTCTGTCCCGGATGGTTCTGCCGGTGGCCGCGCCATAGTTGCAACGCCCTGTTGATAACGGCTTTCTGGCCCCCCGCCCAATGCAGGCAGCCGTGCTCGTCAAAGGCGCGCAAGGCGGGTTCCGCCTCCCCCCTTGCCAACTGGCTGACCGCAGTCCTGGCCCACGCCTCCTTCTGCCGGCGGTTGGTGTCCACCCGCGCAGCATTGACCTGCTCAGCAACAATCGCCAGCCCGGACCCGGCGCCGATCGCCTGCAACTGCCGCTGGTCGCCGGCCAAAATCACCTTGCTCCCGCCCGCCTGGGCGGCGGTCAGCACCGCGTGCATCTGGCGCGTGGAGAGTAACCCGGCCTCATCAACAATCAGCACGGTCTTCCGGGTGAACACCTCCTGCCCGTCCCGCTGTTTGGCCAGCCATGAATCCAGCGCCCGGCTCTCAAAACCGCACTCCTCGCCAAGCTGCTGCGCCGCTCGCCAGGCAATGGCGGAGCCAATCACCTCGTAACCGGCCTGCTGGTAAGCCTGGGCAATCACCGACAAGGTTGTCGTCTTGCCGCTGCCCGCCGCGCCCTCGACAAGGGCCAGCCTGCCAGTGCCGCAGGCATGGTCATAGGCGGCGCGCTGCTCCTCGCTCAGTGCCGCCATACCAGCCCCGTTCATCGCGCCCCTGGCGGAAGGAACGGGACCAAAATAGCCGCCGCTCAGCTCCCGCGCCGTTTGTGCCAAACGCTGCTCCAGGGCCACCATCTCCTTGGTGGAGTAGGCGGGCTGGCCAAGCGCATCCGGGTCAAGCGGCACAAGCCCGGCGTCATCCAGAACCGCCTGCACGCGCCCCGCGATCACCGCCTCCATCTCACTCCCGGCAACAGCCGTCCCCACCAAATCGGCGGCCACCGCCGCCACGATGTCCGGACGCCGGAATACCGCCTTGGTTTCGGTCAAGCGGGCGAGGATGTCGGCTGGGCTGGCTGTCGACCGTTCCGGCTTCGCCGCCTTCATCCCCGGCAATGGCACCTCAAACCCCAGCTCTACGGCCCGTGCGCGCCAGTCTTCGTGCCTGTCTGCCCCAGGTGCCGCGGATTTTGACTTGCGGCCCGCCTTGGTCACGGATGCCGCCAGGGCGGGCGCCTCCGCTGTCGCCAGTCCGCGCTCGCGTAGCGCCGCCACGATGCCCTGGCGCCGCCCGCTGAACGCCTCGCGGACGGATTTGGTCATGCCGACGATCTCGAACAGGCCCTTTTCGTCAGTCCGTTCGATGCCGTAGCCCAGCTCCTGCAGCCGCGCCGCCAACTCGACCCGGTACACCGCCCCGGCGGCCATTTTCCAGCGGAACAACTGCCGGCCATCGAGACTCCCGCAACTGCCATCGGCCCGCTGCGCCCAATTGAAAATTACCGCGTGGCTGTGGAGTTGCGGATCGGCTTCGAGCGTTTTTCCGCCCGTCTCACCACCTTCGCGCTCGGTTGGCCGCGCCTCGCCATGCTGGAAGATCGCGCCGGTGAGTTGCACCGCCTCCAACATGGCCCCGCCTTTGCCTCGGCGGCTGAACGCCGCGCTCTCGTTCACAACACCCAACGCCGCCCGCACGGCGGCATCATGCGCCGCTTCGATGGCCTGGCGCTGTTCTGTCTCCCCAAGCCCCCACACAACGGAAACCGATTTGGGCGCCGAGAAGGTCAGATCATATCCGGCCACCCGGTCCGCGTGGCTGCCATCGGCGTTCTGGGCGAGCTTGTGGCCTGCGGCGTCCAGCCCAGCGTGCAGCCGCTCAAACGTGGCGTCATCGATCTCGGCGCCATCAACGACTCCCGCCCCCGCCGTGGCAGACGGCGCAAACCACCTTCCCACCGGCTCCTGACCGCCGGTATAGTACCGGGATTGTTCGCTGATATAATAAGAGGCAGCCGTGCCAGCCGAAATAGTGCAGACCATGGGGGGGACTCCAAACAAAAAGGAGTCCTTCCCTATGTCCCCCGCGCCCAGAAAAAATGGACATTAATTCCGAGTTTTCGGATTTTTAGGCCTACCCGGCGCCATCTGCCTGCCCCCGGCACCAGAGGTGCACAGGTGTGGAGATAACATTTTACAACACTATATAATGCTGGATTTTGTTGTACATTGTTGTCTATCCTATATCCCTCATGACGATAAAACCCGATGCAGCCCTCGCTGCGGCCAAATCGATCGCTGCCCAAGTCGCCACGGAAGACGGACGTACCCCCTTAGAACGGGTGTTGGCCCGTCACTGGCCCATGATCGCTGCATGGCGTGAAGCGGGCTGGACATGGCGCCAGATTGCCTCTCTCCTGACACGGGGCGGGGTGCGACTCAGAAACGGCGATCCGCTCACGGATCGGTACCTTGCTGCCGTTGCTAGCCGGGTTAATCGGCTCCTGCCGGACACAGCGGTTCAGCACAGCGCCATTCTGACCGGTCAAACCGCTAAAATGGACGGCTCAAGGGCAGCAAATACTTCCCTCAGGGGAGCATCCGTCAAGAAAACGTTAGCCTCTGAACCGGCAAAGCCGCTGGATGGGGCGCCTCTCTCGGTTGGCGGGAATCGCAGAGAAGAAATCCGTGAACGTATGGAAAGGGCGGCAAAATCCCGCTCTGGAAACTAAGTGTTAATCTTTGACGGGGACAGCCTTTTCATGCCTGCCGCGAAAACCAGCCGCATGGAGAAAATCCGAATAGATGTCACTTCTCTTGACTCTGGCTGATGCATACGATCTGGCCCCACACTTAACTCACGAGGACCGATATGGCTTCCGACGCTTCAACCACTTCTCTCCCCGTAGTTCACGATAGCCTCCGATTCACGGATAGTAATGGCAAAGAATTTGTCCTGGTCTCGATTCCGAATATAGAGCATGACCATTCTGGTCATCCTGACGACCGTGGCATTATGACCAAACTCCGGATAGCTTTGCTAGCCGAATCCTATTTGGCGATTGAAGCGCTCTGTGGGTTCGATGTGCGCGCATTGCTGTCCGAAAAATATGACGCTGAACAATTGCCTAATCGGGATGATCGTAGTGCCACTCAGCGTCGCCAGGACGCAGAAGACTTGGTCGAAGCAGAGCATAAACAGGCTAAACAATATTTCAAATCTCTGTGCAACGTCGATGTTGGTTATGATATCTCATATATCTGCAGGCATGGGGCCGAAGCGGTTAAAAAGCACTACGGCAAAGATAAAACCCCAAATCTCAACAAATTTATGCGTCAAGAAAACCGTCAATATGCACGGGATGCCCTGCCAGATGCAAGCGATGAAAAGCTCGCTAATATTCGGCTGGATGTAATCACCGCTTTGCTAACGGGCTGGGCCAAGTGGGAGGAGATGCTTTTTGCAAAACAACAAACGGAAGAGAACACAAAAAATAAAAAGCGCGGGCGCCCCTCAAAGAATCCTTCTACACAAAATTTCAAGCCGATCTCAGCCTTCACCTATTCTTTGAAGGTTGATTGCGATGATGGCGAGCAATTACACCTCATCGCTGCCCATAGCGGTGTCAATCCAGTTAATCTATGGACGAATGCAAAGGAATGCAAAGAAGTTTTTGATTATCAAATCATATTCGGGAAATATGCACGGGGCATTTTGTGGAGCAGTGAAGAGATTGCTTTCTTTGATAGGAAAGTTGCTCGATTCATGCTTGGGCGAAAGATGCCGCAAACATGGCAAGAGGATGCCGTATGCCGCCTGATTGGGTGGCAGTTAGACAAATGGGACAATACCGCGAAACGAAAAGGGCGAAGGACCGTATTTACCGATCCAGCCGCCGTTGAAGATTTTCGGTTGGGGGCAAACCTTGCTTACCACAATGGGGAATTCATAATCGATATGTCGCCTCTCCTCCAGGGTTAATCGGATACGCCTCTTCTCGCTGAAGGACACGGCAATTCGGCCATACGTGCAGAGAGCATGTATGGCCGAATTTGTTTTGCATCGAACCATCGAATCTGGATAACCGTAGAGCGGCGGTTAGTTGCATCATTTATTCAGAATAGATGTCCATTCCCAAAAGATTCGATTTTCTCCAAATGGCCCTTCCGGACGCCAAACCAGGCTGCCGCATTGAAAGAGGGCCTTATGGTAAACATGCTTCAGCAGAAGAGGGGTAATGTCAATTGTCCCCGTATCATCTTCACGGCAAAATCAAAGGGCGGTGTCGGAGCATCAACACTAGCGCTTTGTGTCGCGGATCAATACGATCTTGCCGAGCATCCGCTTCGCATCTTCCAGGTCGATAATCAGGCCCGCCTGTCAAAATCTCTGGGCCGAAGCATCATTTCGATCAATATCGCCTTTGGTGATGCGAGACGTGATCCGTCTATGCTGATCCGCGCGTTTGATCCCTTTGCCGTTCAAATTGAAGACATGCGGATGTCGACGGAATCTGCTCTGATCGACTTTGGGCCAACTGAGACAACCCGCTTTCTGGAGTGGGCAAGGCTGGCCGAATTCGATGATGACCTTGTTGCATTTAACCTGCCAGGCATTGTCTTCGTCCCGGCCGTAGCCGAGCCCGAGGCGATCAGAGCGGCGGCTAAAACCCTTGCTGAATTTGAGCAGTCTCTTCCATCTGTCCAGCGTGTGTTCGTCCGCAATGAACGAGATGGCGAGTTCGAACGCTTGCACCCTGCCTCTGAGGCGGCTCGGGCTTTCAGGGAAGAATTGTTGCCGCTCCTATCATCGGTGGCTGAACTTCGGATGCCCGCCATCGAGGCGGGATCATGGCGATGGTTTGAAGCTGCGTGCCTGCGCTTCACCGATACAATTGCTCTTACGACCGAAGAGGTCATGGCAGTGACGGGGCTGAGCCGTTCCGAATCAAAAATCGTTCGTGGCGATGTCGCTGCGTGGCTGCGAGCCATGGAGGATGAGCTTCATCCGTTATTCCCCTTCATGGGCGAGGGGAACAATCGTGAGTAAGGCAATTCATTTTCAGTCTGCCCTTGTTTCCGCATTGGCGGACCGTGACGCCGCCCGCGACGAAATCTTCGTCTGGCTGCGGGGCTTGGCACCAGAAGAGCGTGCCCAGGTTCCGCCGGAGAAATTTTCTCGCCTGACATCGGAACAATTCGCCACGCTCCTGGGGCGCGCCATGCCTCAGAAGCCATCTGAAGCGGCAAATAGCAATTCCAAGCCAGCCTCCGATACCTCCAACTGGCGAAAGGGGCGGAGGGCTGGAGCGCATGGTACGGGCGCTACCAAAATTCGCTCGCCATTTCATCATGCTGTGAGGTTTGCATCCATCGTTGAATTATGCACGGGCCTGGCCGCAATCGCCATTGTGTACATGGCACCCTACGCCGCCCGTTTCGAACCTCCGCCCGTCCGGCAAGCCGCCGCCGCTACATGGCCGCAATGCTTCCGGCTGACGCCAAGCACGGATGGCTGCATCTATTATGTCGAATCCACACTGACTTGGCCTGACGCCGCGCAGATGCTCGGAATGCCTCTGCCTGTGCTCTTACACGCCAACAACGCCAGCGGCACCTCGCCCCTGGCTCAAGGCTCCCCGATCATCGTCTGGCGCTTCCGCCGCCCACTCTCGAACTGAGGTTTTCCCAATGCTGACCAATCATCCGTTGCTGGAGAAACGTCCAGCCGCTCCCGCTATCATGCTTGCCTTTCTGGCAGGCATCATCTCCTTCACCGCCATGGCTGTGATCCTGTTCCAGGAACTACCGCCCACAGGCTGGTATAACGACCATGCGTTTCCAGCCACGCTCGATTGGCTGCTGCCATATCTTGCCGGCAAGTTTCAGGATGCCTGGAACGCCGCCTTCGGCATCAACCCATTCAGCCGCCTCTCTTGGGCGGCACATTCGGCTTTCACGCAAACCTTCCTGGCATTCGACCTCAAGTCGGATTGCGCATTCCGTTTGGTTGTAGCCCTCCTCGCGGCCATCACCACCAGCCTGACGGCGGGTATTGCCTATTATCTTGCCACGGAACCCGTGGACGCGGTGAAGCACATATCTGGCCGCCGCCTATGGCGTGGTCATGCCGCTATAGTCCAGGCCCGCCAGGCGCTTCGTAAAGCCATCAGCCTATCCGGTCCCGGCCTCTTCATCGCGCCTGGCCTCACCATTGGCCGCAGCCATGAGGTCGAGCATACCGGCATTTTTGGCACCACTGGCGCTGGCAAGTCGATTATTATTCGTTCTCTTATCGCACAAATAATCGAACGTGGAGATAAGCTTATCCTCCACGATACGAAAGGCGACGTGTTGGCCAGCCTGCCGACATCGGATTTTATGTTGCTCGCGCCGCAGGATCAACGGAGCTACGCCTGGGATGTCGCGGCAGATGTTATCTCGGTGCAGGATGCAAGGGAACTCGCCACCCGCCTGATCCCGGACAGTCATGACCCGATGTGGGCGGCGGCGGCAAGGGAGGTGCTGACCGGTATCATCGTCTACCTTCAGCGCAACAGCCCCGGATTTTGGACCTGGCAGGATTTGTTCGATGTCGCGTTCCTTCCTGCCAGCCAACTGGTCTCGCTGCTGGAAACAGCCTATCCGTCCGCCGCACGTTTTGTTGAGCTGACTCCCGAAGGCCATCCCACGCGAACCTCTTTCGGTATCTTGGTGAATACCTGGGCGGAACTGGCCAGCGTGGTCCGGCCATTGGCGGATGCCTGGGGACAATGTCCGCCCGCACAACGCCTGTCCCTACGACGCTGGCTGGCGGACCGCAACGATGGCCTTCCGAAGGTGCTCGTGCTGCAACGCTCACCTCGTTACCCGGCGTTGTCGGCTGCCTGGATCGGCGCAGCCATCGACTTCATCGCCTCTACCGCCGCCAGTCCGGAACTGCCCGATTCGCAGTCGCGCCGCATCTGGCTCATGCTCGATGAATTTCCGCAACTCGGAAAACTGCGAGGCTTCCGGCAATTGCTCGAAGTTGGCCGCGCCAAGGGTATCGCGTGCGTCCTGGCGATGCAGGATTTTCAGCAACTGATTGCCCTCTATGGTGATACCGAAGCCAAAACCATCCTGAATCTGCTTGGCCTCAAAATCATCGGCAGAATGCCTGCCGGGCCTTCCGCCACGGCGGTCAGTGAGGAGTTGATCGGCAAGCGTGACGTTGCCTGGACGGAAATCTCTATCTCCTCCAGCGACGGAAAGACCACCCGCTCCTGGCAAAGCCATCGCGCCACGGTGCCGGTCGTCCCCACCGAGCAATTAGAGAGCCGCCTCGGGGTTGACCGCAAGGGCGTGCGCGCTTTGCTGTTGGGCCTCGGCGACGTCTATGAATTGCGCTGGCCGCTACTGTTCTGGCCCCGCCGCCGTCCTGAGACAGTGCCGAACAACAAAGCACCGGGCGCCACACCCGATGCCAATACCACCGCCAACACCACTCCCGCCAAAGACTGACGGCTGTCCTCCGATGAGGCGCCGCAAGTCTTTATACACTAGCCGCAGCCCTCCGGTTGTGGCAGCCTCGGACGGGGAGCCGACCCTTCGGGTGGTGGATGATCTGCCACCCGAGATTCCGGTCACCCCTGCCGAAATCGATCTGCTGGCGAGGTTTTGCCGTGAGTTCCTTGAAGCCTATCTCCGCCCTGCCCCTGCTGAACCCGGCGCCGCGAGCAGCACTCTATCTCCGGGTCTCGACCGGAAGGCAGGCAGAAAATGACCTCTCCATCCCGGACCAGAAGCGTCAGGCGGAAGCCTACTGCCTGGCCAAGGGATGGGGGGTGGCGGAGAGTTTCGTGGAACCTGGCGCCTCCGCCACGGATGATCGCCGCCCAGAATTCCAGCGGCTCATGGAGGCGGCGACGGCCAAGCCACGCCGCTTCGACATTGTTCTGGTCCATTCCTTCAGCCGCTTCTTCCGCGACCATTTTGCTCTGGAATTCAACGTCCGCAAACTGGCCAAGCAGGGAATCCGGCTGGTCTCTATCACCCAGGAACTGGGCGACGATCCCACCGCCATAATGATGCGCCAGATCATGGCGCTGTTTGACGAATACCAGTCCAGGGAGAACGCCAAACACACGCTGCGGGCCATGAATGAGAATGCCCGCCAGGGCTTCTGGAATGGCGCCAAACCACCCTTTGGTTATCGCAGCGTTGAAGCTGAGCGCCGGGGGGAGAAAATCAAAAAACGCCTGGATATTGATCCCGTGCAGGCTGAGACCGTGCGGCTGATTTTTGATCTTTATCTCGACGGGGACGGGCAATCGGGTTCCCTCGGCCTAAAAGCCATCGTCAACCGTCTCAACGCCCAGGGCTATCGTACCCAGGCTGGGTCAAAGTTCTCCTGTAAATTCGTGCACGACGTTCTGACCCGCCCGGCCTATACTGGCACCCATTGCTTCAACACCACCGAGGCCAAGACCAAAAGGCAAAAGCCCGTCGATGAAGTCGTGACCGTCGCCATTCCCACGATCATCCCCCAAGAGCGATTCGAGGAGGTGCAAATGCGGCTCCATGAGCGCGCGCCCCGCAAGACGGCGCCGCGCATCGTCAACGGCCCCTGTTTGCTGACAGGCTTGGCGGTCTGCGCCACCTGCGGCGGCGGCATGACGCTGCGCACCGGCAAATGGGGACGTTACCGCTACTACACCTGCGCCACCCAAGCCCGGCAGGGCAAAACGGCCTGCAAGGGGCGCAGCATCCGCATGGATTTGCTCGACTCCCTGGTCATGGAGCACCTTGCCTCCCGGCTGCTGACGCCTGAGCGACTCGGCGTAATCCTCGAAGCTCTGCTCGCCCAGTACGCCGCCAACCAGAACAACGATGCGGCCCGGCTGGACTCTCTACGCAACGCCGCCCGCGAGGCAGAGCAAAAGGTCCAACGCCTCTATGCCGCCATCGAAAACGGTGTCGCCGACATCGCCGACATCACGCTCAAAGAGCGCCTCACCACCCTCAAAGCCCAGCGCGATGAGACCAAGCGGCTGTGCGAGATGGCCGAGGGTCCGGCCATGGTGATCCCCACCATCACCGATGAGATGATCGACCACTTCGCCCATGATCTGCGGGCCAAGCTCCACAATGGCCCTATCGACCTGCGCAAAGCCTATCTCCAGGCCATCGTTGACCGTGTCGAGGTCGATAACACCGAAATCCGTATCTTTGGGAGAAAAGACAAGCTGCTCAACCAGCTCATGTCAGACCGTCCGAAACCTGCGGGAAAAGTTCGCAGTTTTGGACGGGAATGGCGTCCCGTAGGGGATTCGAACCCCTGTTACCGCCGTGAGAGGGCGATAACTAGCGTCCCATAGCGTTCGGGATTGTGCAATTAAACCATATATCTTCTCATTTATACGTCCCATGCCGTTCTATGCCATACGGCACCGTTTATGCCGTATAGACACCGCACCCGATATGCGCCTATAAATCTCTCACGCGCACGGACGTCGAGGGGCATAGGGGGCATAGGGGGTATCATGACGGTTACGGAACAAAACGAGGCTCTTTTTGTCTCACGGTGCGAATAATGCCTCGTAAAGCGAGAGACGAACGCCTCGATACCCGTGCCGCACGCTTGCGCCTGCCGGTGCGCCGGGAGCCGTATTTTCGAACCATTCAGGAAGGCCGCGCTATCGGCTATCGCCGCCTGCCGGGCGGCAAGGCTGGCACATGGGTTGCGCGGCACTTCGACCGCGACCGCGCCCCGCAACGCCTCTATCGCGCTCTGGGGGCCGCTGATGACATGCTCGATGCCGATGGCGTTTCGACCCTGACCTTCGCGCAAGCGCAGGCCGCCGCCGCCGCCTGGTTCGCCGACCTCGCACGGCAACATGGCCGCGCGGCCCCTGTAGTGACCGTGCAGGCAATCATGGCTGATTACCTCGCCGATTACTCCGCTCGGGGCGGATGTGGGTCCGCCCCGGCGACTAGCCCCGAAAATGAGAGGATTAGACCCAATGATCGAGGACGAGACGAAAAATAGCACGATCGAGTGCGACGACAACCCTGCGGGCGACTGGGTGCGGGTGCCGCCGATCGACCGCATCGCCTGGGCGCGATTGTACGGCGAGTTGATGCAGATATCGGTCGATAATCGAGCCGGCATTGACCCGCCCGGTTGCCCACCTGGATTCATGGCGGCTGAAGCTGGTTTGCAGGCCGTTGTGCGGTTTCTCTCACAAGTCCCCGAACTGATGACGCCCGGCGCGGTCGCCCCCCTGTCGCGCCTCTCCGCCGCGATGGCCGATCTACGAGAGGGCCGCGCCCCGCCGCTGCTCGCCCCTCGCCCCAAACCGCACCGCGCCTCGCGATGCTCCCACGACGCCGCCGTAGTCGGCTTCGCCGCGCGCTGCATGAGCGAGCTCATGGAGGCAGCCACCCCGGCCCCACAAGCAGCGAAGGCAGTTGCCGCCGCACTGATTGCC
>JAQNCU010000429.1 GCA_029077775.1 Acidocella sp.
ATGATTCCCTCCGACATAAGCCGGATACCGACGAATCACACGCCGACGCGCCGCGTAAAGCTAAAATCGCGATTCTACCCTCAGCAAAACCGCTCTAGCTCAAAGGCCACCTCCATAAGATGACCAAATACTATCGCGTTCCGTTGTTAATAGAAATGACTATAGAACCTAATCATCGATCTGGGGCTAGTGAAGGATAACATCCTCCAGCGGATCTGTTGGCGCTTCCCATGGCGCGTGGGTAATAGCCTTGCTTGGCGGATCGCCCAGGAAGCGCACCCCTTGCGGGTGCGCAATCAGGCCGAAGGGCCTTCTCGCGTAGAACCAATCACGGCGGTTGAGGAATGAGATGCTGGGGCAGCAGAGTAACCTGATTGCCGCCTTTGCGCTTTGACAGATACATTGCCTCATCGGCGTGTTTGAGCAGAATTTCTAGTTCGGAAAAATCCAGCGGATAGAGGGTAGCACCGAGGCTGGCGGTGATTTTGTGCAGCTCATCACCGCCATTGCCGTTATCGCCGATGGTAACGACGATTCGGTTGAGGATCGACAGAGCTTCCTGGGCTGAACGCAGCTCCTCGAGGATGACGACGAACTCGTCGCCACCGAACCGCGCGACCATGTCGATGTCGCGAATGGCGCTTTGAATCGCATGGGCTACGAGAAGCAGGCGTTGGTCGCCGGCGGCGTGGCCGAGTACATCGTTGATCTGCTTGAAGCCGTCGATGTCGATCACGGCGAGGGCCATCAATGACTGATTCCGGCAGACGCGTTTTTGGGCGTTGGCAAGGCGGAGCATGAAGGTTCGCCGGTTGGGCAAACCTGTCAGCGGATCGGTGAGCGACAGGGTCTCGAGCTGCGTCTCCAGAGCCTCCCGGTAGATGGCGGAGCCGGTGAGGGCGGCGAACATTTCTGCAATGGCAAGGCTTGTGGCACTTGGGGGCGCGGGCTCCTGGTGCAGCCAGGCGACGGCGATGGCGCCGGTGAAACCGGCGGGGCCGGGCAGGGGCACAACCAGATTGGCGCGCAGCCCCGCCGTGACAAAATCCGCCATAGCGTCCTCGCTATGGGGGTAATCGGGCGTAAAGAGCGCCTGACCGGAGGCGAGCGCGCGCCCGACCGTGCCCTGGTTGGCGGGGAAGCTGAACTTGACGATGGGGGTTTGGTTGAGCTGCTCCAGCCCGTGGAACAGCTTGTAGCGCAATTGCTCCGGGCCATCGTAGACAATCAGGGCAACGCCGTCGGCGCCCAAGAGGCCAGCTAGGCTCTTGGCGGCAGCGGCGAAGAATTCCGGGAAAGAGAAAATCTTGAGCAGGCCGGTCGTGGCCCGCATGGCCATCTCCCAGCGTTGTGCGTCATCCCAGGCCGGCTGCTCCATATCGTGCATTGGCTTATGTCCATGTGGCTCCATTCGATATCCGTATCGTTCCGGCTGCACGATGGCGAGCGTACGCAACCCGGAAACCGATGAATGCAGGCGAGTGTGATGTCTTTTGTGGTCTTGGCAAGCCCCTTCCCAGCATGCATTATACCACACTCCAGGCACAATACATATTATAGTTTATAAACTTAAAATGTGTAAGCGGGCAATGCGTGAAGCATGGATATGCGGCAATTGGTGGGACGGAATTTTGCCCGGCTACGCAAGGCCAAGGGCCTTACGCAGGAGGAAGTCGAGGCGCGTTCAGGGGTCAGCCAGCAATATTTGAGCAGCCTGGAGCGGGGGCGGCGGAACCCGACCGTGATCACGCTGTATGAACTGGCGCAGGTGCTCGAGGTCAGCGTCGCCGATTTGGTGCAGGTGGATGCGTAATGGCTGGTCTGGCGTGGGCGACGGCAAGAAACGGACGTTTGCGCCGGGAAATTATCGATGGTGCTACTTGCCGTTCGAGGCTGACCTCCCTTCAATAGCGCATCCTTTAATCTCAGCGATCGCTTGTCATTGAAAGATTTGGTCTTTGCTATGGGAGGGGAGCACATGCAGAAGACAGAAGTTGAAGCTTGATTTGGCATCAACGGCTCCATCTGAAACCGGCTGCCCTCTCAGCGTCACATATTTGGCGGCTTAGTTAAGCATTACTAAGCCTGGTTATTATGCGCTATTTTTATATACGCTTCCACCTCTGACATTCATAAATACCCTCGGGGTTTGTTGCGAGGCATTGCTAGATTTCGCAGCAGATTTTTGGCCGACGAAACTCTGGCCCAGTAATTGCTTACTCCAGCCGCATGACGACGGCCGCCGCATGAAAATACTGATCGCCGATTGCGATGGCAGCCACGCCAGGGAACTGTCTGCCCAGTTGAGGGCACAGGATGACGCTTTTTCAGTTACTTTGGCCGGCCTGGGCGAGAACCTGCTCGATGCCGTACGCCGCATCTGCCCGGATGTTGTGATCGTCGACATGGCCCGGCCGGATCGTGACGGGTTGGATTCCGTGCGCGCGCTGAATGCCCGGCAAATGGTGCCGGTGCTGATGTTTATCGATGATGACGACCCGCAATTCATGGAAGAGGCGATCGCGGCCGGGGTCAGCTCCTACCATGTCGGCGGCGTGGCTCTACCCGCCATCAAGCCGATTTTACGTACGGCAATGGCC
>JAQNCU010000042.1 GCA_029077775.1 Acidocella sp.
ATGGCCGGTTCAATATAGATATCGTCGATAAACCCGTCAGTGCCGCCATGCTCCGGGCTATACCCCAATGACAGCACGAAAAACCCGACGAGGATGCCATGTTCCACCAACCAAAAGGCCGGGGCGAGGGCGACGCCACCTGCGACCTCATGGATCGCGGCCTCACCCGCCTCGGTCAGGGCGTGACCATCCTCGATATGGAAGGCGCGCGCCATCGCCAGGAACAGATCGGCCTCATGGGGTTGGATTTTGCGCGCGGTAAGGCCGGTCATCGCAGGGACGGGGTGATCGCGCGTTCCTCGGCGATGTCCAGCGTGGCCTGGACCGCGCTGCGGGTGATGAAGCGCAGCAGCCCGCGCGGCGGTTTGGCACGGATATACAGCGGCTTGGCCTTGGCCCCGCCGAGTTCCTTTACCAGCAGATCGACATCGCCCAGCCCGTCGATCAGCCCCAGACTGAGCGCCTTCTGGCCGCTCATGTAGCCGCCGTCGAAGATCAGCGCCTCATCGGCGGTGAGCCGGTCGCCGCGCTGGTCGCGCACCCAGGATTTGAACATTTCATGCGCCTCATCCAGCAAAGCATGGGTGAATTCGGCATCCTGGGGGCGCAGTGGCGAGAACATCTCCATCCGCGCCTTGTTCTCACCGGCGGTGAAAAGCCGCCGCTCGATCTCATAGCGGGCGATGAATTTATCGAGCCCGAAACCGCCCGTTATGACGCCGATGGAGCCGACGATGGAGAGCCTGTTGGCATAAATTTTGGCACCCGCGCAGGCCAGCCAATAACCGCCCGAGGCGCCGACATCGCCGATGACCGAGGTGACCGCGACCTCGTGTTCCGCAGCGCGGCGCAGAATGAACTGCCCGATCAGGTCCGATTGCGCGGCTGAGCCGCCGGGGCTCTCGATCGCCAGGATCAGATGCCCGGATTTTTTGGCCTGCGCGAAGGCCCGCTCAATCGGGGTGGCGTAAGCCTCCAGGCTGATCGCACCGGGGCGGGAGGCGATAATGCCGCGCAGCACGAGAACGGGGATTTTTGTTTTGGACCAAGGGAGTTTCATGCCGCGACATTAAGCAGAGTTGGCCGGCAAGGCCAACGGGATCAATCAGCCGCGGCGGCGAAGCGGTGGGTGCGCTCGCCCTCGAACATATAATCGCGCGTCAGCGGCAGGGTCTCCTGGGTACGGAGCATCTGGATCTGGAAGTTCATATGATCCGAGAGCCGGAAGGATAATTCCGAGCCCGAGAGGTAGAATTCAAACATTCGGCAGAAGCGTTCATCGTACAGCGCCTTGACGGCGTTGCGGCTGGCGGCGAAGCGGGCCCGCCAATGCGCGATGGTGCGCGCGTAATGCAGGCGCAGAATTTCAAGATCGGTGGTCAGCAGACCGGATTTTTCGAGCGGGCCGAGAACCTCGGACAAAGCCGGAGAATACCCGCCGGGGAAGATATATCTAGCGATCCACGGGTTGGTGGCGGCGGGGCCGTTGAAGCGGCCGATAGCGTGCAGCACGGCGATGCCATCGGGCTTCAGGCAGCGTTTTATGGTGGCAAAAAACGCTTTGTAATTGGGCACCCCGACATGCTCGAACATGCCAACCGAGACGATCCGGTCGAATTCCTGGGTGATGTTGCGATAATCCATCAAGGCGAAGGTCACGCGGTCGGACAAACCTGCTGCCTCAGCGCGGCTGCGCGCGACGGCGAGTTGTTCCTCGGATAATGTAATGCCCAGAACCCGCGCGCCGTAATCACGCGCCAAAGTGATGGCAAGCCCGCCCCAGCCGCAGCCGATATCAAGCAGTTCGAGCCCTGGGCTGTCGAGTTTCAGCTTGGCCGCGATGTGGTGCTTTTTGGCGGCCTGGGCGTCTTCCAGGCTCTCATCCCCGCGCTGGAAATAGGCACAGGAATATTGCCGGTCACGGTCGAGGAACAGGGCATAGAGCGCGCCGTTCAAATCGTAATGATGCGCGACGTTGCGCCGCGCGCGCAGGGCGTTATTGGCCTGGAGCAGGGGGCGCAGCCAGCGCCTGAGCCGTGCGTTCCAGGCAAGTACCGGCACGTGATGCCCACGAACATTGTCCATCAGCAGAACCAGAACTTCGTGGATCGTGGCCCCCACAGGCGTGAGCCCGCCATCCATATAGGCCTCGCCGATCGCCAGCCCAGGGTTGATAACGAGACGGCGCAGAGTTGCGGTATCACGCAGCCTGACGCCGATTGGTTTGCCGTTGCCATCGCCATAGGCGGTTGCGGTGTCATCAGGCCAGGTAACCGAAAAATTTCCATGCCGGATAGCGCCGGTGAGGATGCGGTGCATCAGATTTTTGAAGAGCCACGCCAATTTTCTCTCCATCATCGTCTTAACCTAGCCTGAACATATTACCACAAGGCCAAATGCCCGAAGTGGTTAATTATGAACAATGTTGGCCGGAAAAAAGAGGCGGCGGCGGGAAAGCGCTGACTGGTATGCGGAAATCAAGACCCGGCGCGCGGCTACCCAAGCGCCGGGGTTGATTTTCAGGCCGGTTCGGTGGTCTCTTCTTCGCCAAATAGCGGGCCAAGTTCGGGCTTCTCGTCGGGTTCGGCGGCAATGGTCTCGCCACGCATCTGCTTTTCGGCTTCTTCCGGGCTGCGGGCGACATTCACCTTGACGTCGATGATGACCTCCGGGTGCAGGGCGACCCGCACCGAGGAGATGCCGAGTGACTTGATCGGCGTATCGAGCAGCACCTGCGCGCGTTCAATGCCAAGACCGGCGGCGGTGCAGCCTTCGGAGATGTCGCGGCTGGAGACCGAACCATACAGCGCCCTGGCGTCCGATGCCTGGCGGATGAGCACGATCGACAGACCGGCCACACGCTCGGCCACACGCTCGGCCTCGTCCCGGCGTTTGATGTTCTGCGCTTCAAGCTGCACGCGCTCACGCTCAAAGCGTTCGCGGTTTGCCTTGGTGGCGCGCACGGCTTTGGCCTGCGGCAGCAGGAAATTACGGGCGTAACCGGGTTTGACCTTCACGACCTCGCCCATCTGGCCGAGTTTCT
This sequence comes from Acidocella sp., assembly GCA_029077775.1. Taxonomy (GTDB): domain Bacteria; phylum Pseudomonadota; class Alphaproteobacteria; order Acetobacterales; family Acetobacteraceae; genus Acidocella. The sequence continues at coordinate 3,044 of JAQNCU010000042.1, forward strand.
CGACGCGCTGGAGCAGGATGAGTTCTACATTTGCCATGGTGACGCGCCCCCTTAAATCAGCACGTAAGGCAGCAGTGCCAAAAAGCGGGCGCGCTTGATGGCTTTCGCCAGTTCACGCTGCTTTTTGCCGGAGACCGCTGTGATGCGCGATGGCACGATCTTGCCGCGCTCAGACAAAAACCGTGAGAGCAACCGCACGTCCTTATAGTCGATCACCGGCGCGCCGGGGCCCGAGAACGGGCAGGATTTTTTGCGGCGGAAAAATGGGCGGCGCGCACCCACGCCGGGGCGACGGGCAGCGCCGGTATCAATGGCTTCGGACATCAGATTTCCTCCTCGACGCCGTAATCGTCACGATCGGCACGGAACTCATCGCGGGCGCGGAATTCCTCACGCTCATCAAAGCCGCGCTTGCGGCCCGTCTCAAAGCGTCCAGCGGGCTTGGGGCCACGGAACCCACGTTCCCGGTCGTCGGATTTGCGTGACAGGATGACCGAGGGTTCCTCGGTAATGTCTTCGACACGGACGGTCATGAATCGCAGCACGTCCTCGTTCAGGGTAAGCTGGCGTTCCATCTCCTGCACGGCGGGCGGTGGTGCGTCGAGCCCGAGTAGGATGTAATGACCCTTGCGATTTTTTTTGATGCGGTAGGCGAGCGCGCGCAAGCCCCAGTATTCGCGTTTTTTGACGGCACCGCCATCGGCTTCAAGCTGGGTGGTGGCGGCATCGGCAACGGCGTCGGCCTGGGCCTGGGTGATCTCGCTGCGCGCGATCACCACGGTTTCATATAGCGGCATGTGCACTCCCTTCGGCTGGTTTCAGCTCCGGCCCTGGTCTGGGCCCCCCAAAAGCGGGGTGAGCATTAGCCGGGCACGATGCCACGCACCCGGCAGGGGAGGCGGCGTATAGCCATGCGCGAGTGAAATTGGCAAGGGGTGCATGAATATCGGCACGGGTCAGGGGGTGAGCCTGGCTTCCACCACGTCGCTCTCACCGGGCATACGCTCGATGGCAAACCCCAGCCGCCGGATAAAGGCCAGCATGGGCGCGTTATCAGCGAGGATCGTGCCCGTGATCTCCTGCACCCCCTGGGCTTTGCCCCAGGCGATGACCGCGCGCATCAAAGCGGTGGCAAGGCCGAGCCCCTTGGCCGCGGGCTCGACCGCGACCGCGAATTCGGCCGACAGGCCATCTGTGTCGTTACGCACCAGCCGGGCGGCACCCGCGGTCTCGGCGGTGGTGTCCCAGACCGCGATGATCGCCATCTCGCGGGCATAGTCGATATCGGTCATGCGGGTGATCTGCTCGGTGGGCAGTGCGCGTATGGCGGAGAAAAAGCGATAGCGCATGTCATCCTGCGTGAAGCGGGCGAACATCGCGGCATGGGCGTCGGCGTCCTCCGGGCGGATGGGGCGCAGGGTGAAATGATGGCCGCGCGCGCTGTGATGACTGACCATGCCGCTTGGATAGGGGGAGATGATCAGCGGTGGGCGGGTGGCACCGGGGGCGCGGAGCGTGATGCGCGCGCTGGCCGCCACCACGCCCGCCGGGTGGGCAAAAACCGGGTCGAGGTCGAGCAGCAGAATGTCGGGCGTGTCGATGACCAACTGGCTGACCCGCACCAGCGTGGCGGCGATGGCGTCGAAATCCGCCGCTGGCATCCCGCGATGCGCGTTGAGCGCCGGGGCGATGGCGGCGCGGCGGATGAGGGCCTGGGCCAAAGCGAGGTTGAGCGGCGGCAGGTCAGCCGCCAGCCCGGCCCATTCATCGGGCTCCCCGCCGCCCGCGCCAAAGCCGATGGTGGGGCCGAGCGTGGCGTTATCGGCCACGCGGATGCGCAACGCCACGCCGCGCGGGGCCTGGCGCTGGACCAGGAAGCCCGGTGCGCCGGTTTTATTTCTGACACCCGCCGCCCGCGCGCGCCGCGCGATATTCGCGCAGGCGGCCCTCACCGCGCCTGGGCTGTTCAGGTCGAGCACCACCGAGCCCGGCAGGCGGCTGGTTGGCATGTCCGGGTGCGAGAGCTTGACCACCACCGGAAACCCCAGCGCCGCCGCCGCCTCACAGGCCTGTAGCGGGGTGGCGGCATAGCGGCTCTCAAGCACCGGGATGTCATAGGCCTGGATGATCGCCAGCGCCTCATCCTGCACCAGATTATGCCGCAAGGCGGCGCGCGCGGCGGCGATGCGGGCGGTGACTAAGCCGGTATCCGGGGCGACCTGCAGCACCGTTGTGGCCGGCAGTTCGCGCGCCGCCGCGCGGTTGCGCCGGTTGGCGAGCAGATGCCGGAAGCCGATAATGGCGCTCTCGGGCGTGTCGAAACAGGCGAGCCCAGCGGCTGCCAGCCTGTGCCTGTGCGCCAGCCCCCGTGATTCACCCATCGCCGCGATGAGCAGCGGCACATGGACGGCCCGCGCGCAGGCCACCAGCGCCTCGATCACCGTATCGTCGTCCTCGCCCGATGGCGCGTGGACGACGAGGATGCCGCCGACCTCGGGGGCTGAGGATAGCAAAGCGGCGAGTTCGGCCAGTTGGGTGGCACCACCGCGCGCGAAAATTGGCCCTGGTTCAGGCACGCGCCCCAGGCGAAGGCTGAGCACTTGCGCGGTCTCAGCGGATAGCTGGGTAAGCACGAGCCCGGTCTCCAGCGCGAAATCAGCCGCCAGCCGCCCCGCCGCCAGGGAATTGGCGATGATGGTGAGGCTCTCCCCGCGCGCCGGGCGCACGCGGGTCAAGGTTTCCGCCGCTGCCAGAAATTCGCCCATGGTGCCGGTGAGCAGCACGCCCGCACGGGCGAAGCTCGCCTCCATGGCCGCGTGCGCGCCGCCCTGGGTGTCGCGCAGCCGCAGCCCCGGCAAAATGGCGATGACCGGGCGCAGCCGGGCGGCGGCGCGGGCGGCGGAGTGGAATAATTTGGGGTGACGCAGCCGGTCGATCTCGACCAGGATAGCTGCTGTGCCAGGGTCGCGGCTGAGATGGTCGAGCACCAGGCCGAAGCCGATATCGGTATTGCCGCCGATCCCGATGATATGGCTGAAGCCGACCGCGTTGGGGACCGCCCAATCTATGACAATGCGCGCGAGCGAGGGGGATTGCCCGACCAGCGCGATGCGCCCCCGGGGGGGGATAACCGTGAAATCCGATGCGTTGAGGCCAAGGCCGGGCAGCACCAGACCGTATGAATGCGGGCCCAGCACCCGGATGCCCGCGGCTTTGGCCTGCGCGCCTAAATCATACGTATCCGAAAGCACAATGGCCCCGCGCGCGCCGCGCGCCGCGTGCCGGGCGAGCGCCGCCGGGATATCGCCCGGGTCATCCGCGACCAAAGCGAGGTCGGCGTTGGCGCACGCATCCGGCTCCAAAGCCAGGGTGCCGCGATAGCCCCCTGATTGCAGGTTGGCGAGCACGCGCTGGCCGATGGCGGTGTGCGCGCCGCTCAGCGCCACCGATTCAGGGTGGAAGACCCGCGCCGGGTCGAACCGCCTTGTGGCGGGCAGGCTCACAGGATCAGTTCGATCAAAAAGGGCCCCGGGCGGTTGAGGCTGGCGGCGAGTTGGGTATTGAGTTCATCGAGCCCGGTTGCCCGGGCGGCGGGCACGCCCATGCCGCCCGCGATCTGGCACCAATCAAGGTCGGGGTTTGAGAGATCCATCATCTCCAGCGCCGTGCGCCCCGGATTTGCGCCCACGCCCGCGAGTTCGCCGAGCAGAATGGCGTATTTGCGGTTGGAAAGGATGATGGTGGTGACATCCAGCGCCTCCCGCGCCTGGGTCCATAGCCCGGCCAGGCTGTACATGGCCGAGCCATCTGCCTGAAGCGCGATCACCCGTCGCCCGGGCGCGCCGATGGCGGCCCCCACGGCCATGGGGATGCCCGCCCCGATGGCGCCGCCGGTCAGCATCAGCCAGTCATGCGGCGGGGCGGCATGGGTGCGCGGAAAAAACCCGCGCCCGAAGGAGATTGCCTCATCGATGATAATGGCATCGGGCGGCATCAGGGCGGCGAGCGATTGCGCGAAAGCCTCTGGCGCGATGGGATCGGCGGCACCACCGGTGGCGGGGCCGGGTAAGGGGCCAGGGTCGGGGGGGGCGTCGGCGGGGCGGGCTTCAGACACGCCCAGCCTGGCGGCCAGGGCCGCCAGGGCAGCGGGGCCGTCCTCATCGGGCAGGCTGAGCACGGTGATCACGCAATCCGCCGGGTAGAGCCGCCCCGGTTTGCCGGGATAGGCGAAGAAGGACACAGGCTCTCCGGTATTGACGAGGATAAGCTGGGCGATGCCCGCGAAAGCGGCGATGCCCTGGTCGATGGGATAGGGGATGCGCTCGACCGGCGCGCGCTTGCGCCCGCGCGGCAAGCGGGCGGGCGATCGCTCAAGCAGTATTTTGGCGCCTGTATGATGCGCGATGCGCCAGGCGGCCAGCAACGGGGCCGCGGCCATGGCCGCGCCGCCAATCAGCAGCATCGTCGGTTTGCCCGATCCGAGCAGCGCCGCCACGGTCTCGATGGTGGCAGGCGCGACCGGCTTGGCCCCGGCTGCGGGCAAGGTGGCGGCGACCATGCCGCCCGTATCCCAGGCGGTGTCGGCGGGCAGGATGAGTGTTGCGACCTGGCCGGGGAAGGCCCGCGCGGCGGCGATGGCGGCCGCGGCATCCGCGCCAACCGTGGCAGCACTCGCGGCCTCGACCACGAAGGCCGACACGCTATGGGCGAGGGCTTTGGTGTCGGCGGTGAGCGGGGCATCCAGCGGGCGGTGATAGGTGGCCTGGTCGCCGACGATGTTGACGATGCCGGAGCGCGCGCGCCTTGCGTTGTGCAGATTGGAGATGGCGTTACCCAGGCCGGGGCCGCAATGCAGCAGGGTGGCGGCGGGTTTGCCGGTCATGCGGTAATAGGCATCGGCAGCCCCCGCCACCACCGACTCGTCCAGGCACAACACACAGCGTATGCCGGGGATTCGGTCCAGGGCAGCGACGAAATGCATCTCGCTGGTCCCCGGGTTGGCAAACACGGTATCGACCCCGGCGGCGATCAATGTGTGAACCAGACTTTCCGCACCGTTCATTTCCGCCATTTTTGCTCCTCGCACAGATTATGCCTGTGCATAAAAATCCGGGTTATTCCCGCTATAAAAACTTATCCACTGCCCCTTGCGCGCGTTTGGCTCTACGAGCGTGGGGATGAATTCCATTGATAGCCCACTCCTCGGACTCTCCCAACGTCTGCCGCCCAGCAATGCGCAGGCCGAGCAGGCGCTGCTCGGCGCGCTGCTGGCCAATAACAAGGCTTATGAGCGGGTTTCAGAGTTTCTCACGCCCGAGCATTTCGCCGACCCGGTGCATGCGCGGATTTTTCAGGCCATCGCGCGGCGCTGCGAAGCCGGGCAGATCGCCGACCCGGTGACCCTGCGTGGTGAGTTCGAGCATAGCGGTATGCTCGAAGAGGTCGGCGGGACGGCGTATCTGGCGCAATTGCTCTCGGCGATGGTCGGGATCATCAATGCCGGTGATTATGGCCGGGTGATCCGCGATGCGTGGCTGCGCCGCCAGTTGATCGATATCGGTGAGGTCGTGGTCAACCGGGCCTTTGGTGCTGAGCCGGGGCTGGATGGCGTGGCGCAGATCGAGGCGGCGGAGCAAGTATTGTTTCAGTTGGCCAGCAAGGGCGGCGCCGATGGCCGGGCGATGAGCTTCAAGGAGGCGCTGACCAAGGCGATCGAGTCGGCCTCGCTCGCCTTCAAAAACCAGGGCTCGGTCTCGGGCCTGGATACCGGCCTGAGGGATTTGAACAAGCGCACCGGCGGGCTGCACCCGTCGGATTTGTTGATTTTGGCCGGGCGACCTGGCATGGGCAAAACCGCTTTGGCGACAAAAATCGCCTTTGGCGCGGCGCGTGCGCTGCTCGCCAATGCGCGGGTGGATAACCCCAACGCCATGGCAAAAAAATGCGTGGCGATATTCTCGCTGGAGATGAGCGCCGACCAGTTGGCCACCCGGTTGCTGGCCGAGGAGGCGCGGGTTTCCGCCGACCGGATCAGGCGTGGCGAGATCGGCGCGCGCGATTTCGACAATTTTTTGAAGGTCAGCCGGGAGATCGCGGATATTCCCCTCGTGATCGACGATACCCCGGCATTGACGCTCTCAGCCTTGCGCACGCGCTGCCGCCGGTTGGAGCGCACCCAGGGGCTGGGGCTCGTGGTCATCGATTATCTGCAACTCATGCGCCCGGCGGCGGGCACCAAGCCTGAGAGCCGGGTTTTGGAGATCAGCCAGATCACCCAGGGGTTGAAGGCCATCGCCAAAGAGCTGGCGGTGCCTGTGCTCGCACTCTCGCAGCTTTCGCGCTCGGTCGAGAGCCGCGAGGATAAGCGGCCCCAGCTTTCGGATTTGCGGGAGTCGGGCACCATCGAGCAAGATGCCGATGCGGTGATGTTCATCTATCGCGATGAATATTATTTACAGGCGCGCGAGCCGAAGATTGTCGCTTTTGAGCGTGACGACAAATACCAGGAGGCCATGGATAAATGGAAATCTGATATGAACAGCGTGTACAACAAGGCGGAGCTGATCCTCGCCAAGCAGCGGCACGGGCCGACCGGCAAGATCGATCTGTTTTTTGAGGGTGAGTTCACAAGGTTCGCCGATCTCGACACCGTGCATGAATGATATGACGGGGGCGGCCGGGGCCGCTCTTCTGGAGATCGACCTGGGTGCGATTGCCGATAATTGGCGGGTTTTGGCGGCCAGCCATGCCGGTGACACGGCGGCGGTGGTGAAGGCCGATGCCTATGGGCTGGGGGCCGCCAAGGTGGTGCCGGTGTTGTACGCCGCCGGATGCCGGCATTTTTTTGTCGCCCAATTGCCCGAGGCGCTCGCCCTGCGCAGGCTGATCCCTGGCGCCGTGCTGGCCGTGCTGAACGGCTTGGCGGTGGATGAGGCGGGCGCTTTCGCGGCACATGGCATCACGCCCATTTTAAGTGCCCTGCCCGAGATTGCGGGGTGGCGGGCGGAGCTTAAGCGGCGGGGGCAAAGCTTGGCCGCGATGCTGCATGTCGATACCGGGATGGCCCGGCTGGGCCTCTCGGCCCATGATCTGGCGGTTTTGCGGGCTGAGGGCGACAGGCTGGACGGGGTGGCGATCAGCCATGTCATGACGCATCTGGTTAGCGCTGATACACCGTCCGACCCGGTGAATGCCCGCCAGGCGGCGGATTTTGCCGCCGTCTGCGCGCAATTCCCCGGGGTTGGGACCAGTTTCGCCAATTCCTCCGGCATGTTTCTCGGGCCGGGTTTTGCCTCCAGCCTGGCGCGTCCGGGGGCGGCACTTTATGGCGTCAACCCCACGCCGGGTGCGGCCAACCCGATGCGCGGCGTGGTGCGCCTGACGGCGCCGATTTTGCAGATCCGCGAGCTGAGCCCCGGTGAGAGCGTGGGCTATAACGGGATCTGGACAGCAAAACGCCCCAGCCGGATCGCGGTGCTGGGCGTGGGGTATGCCGATGGGTGGCACCGCAGCCTTTCGAACAAGGCCAAAGCGTTTTTTGACGATACCGAAATCCCCCTGGTAGGGAGGGTGTCGATGGATCTCACCACTTTTGACGTGACGGGCACGAAGGCGCAGCCGGGCGACCGTTTGGAATTGCTGGGGCCGCACCACAGCGCCGACGCGCTGGCTATTGAAGCCGGGACCAATGGCTACGAAATATTAACCGCATTGGGGCGCCGTTATCAGCGGCGATATAGCGGCGCATGAATTTTATTTTGGGTGTGATCGCGGCCATCGGCGCGGCTTGTCTCGGGGTCGTCGCCTTGCTGGGCGAATTGGTGATCTTCGCGGTCGCGGGCATTTCGCATATTTTCCGTCCGCCTTTTTACCCGCGTCTGGTCGGGCGCAGCCTGATGGAGATCGGGTTTTTCTCGCTGCCTGTGGTGGCGTTGACGGCCTTGTTCACCGGCATGGTGCTGGCGTTGCAATCCTATACCGGGTTTTCGCGCTTCAACGCTGAGAGCGCCATCGCCAGCGTGGTGGTGCTGTCAGTGACGCGCGAGCTGGGGCCGGTGCTGGCCGGGTTGATGGTCTCGGGCCGCGCCGGGGCGGCGATGGCGGCGGAACTAGGCACTATGCGGGTGACCGACCAGATCGACGCGCTGAGCACGCTCTCGACGTCGCCGATGAAATATCTTGTCACACCGCGTCTGCTGGCCGGGGTCATCGCGCTGCCCTTGCTGGTGGCGGTTGCGGATATTCTGGGGGTCATGGGCGGGTTTATCGTGGCGACATGGAAGCTCGGCTTCAACCCAAATGTCTATCTGATAAGCACCTTTGCGAATTTGCGCGCGGGCGATGTGGTCTCCGGGCTGATCAAGGCGGCAGTGTTCGGGTTTATCATCGCGCTGATGGGGTGCTTTAACGGCTATCGATCAAAAGGCGGGGCAGAGGGTGTAGGGGCGGCGACCACGGCGGCGGTGGTCTCGGCCTCGATCTTGATTTTGGCGCTCGATTATATCCTCACGCAGATTTTATTCGTCAAATGAGCACCCCGAAAATCCGCATCCGTGGCCTGAAAAAATCCTTCGGCGAGAAGATCGTTCTGGATGGCGTGGACCTGGACGTGATGGCGGGCACCGGGCTGGTGGTGATCGGCGGGTCGGGCACCGGCAAATCGGTTTTGATCAGGTCCATACTGGGGTTGGTGACGCCCGATGCGGGGGTGATCGAGATCGACGGTGAGGACGTGCTGCGCGCCCCGGCGCGGCGCGCCCGGGAATTGCGCGCGCAGATCGGGATGCTGTTCCAGAACGGTGCCTTGTTCGACAGCCTGCCGGTCTGGGAGAATGTGGCGTTCGGTCTGCTGGCGGAGCGGCGGGTCGCGCGCCGGGATGCCAGGGCCAAGGCGATCGAGGTGCTGGCCCAGGTGGGGTTGGCCGAGAGTGTGGCCGGGTTGTCACCATCTGAGCTTTCCGGCGGGATGCAAAAGCGTGTCGCCCTGGCGCGCGCCATCGCCAGCGCCCCGGCGATCATGTTTTTCGACGAACCAACCACCGGCCTGGACCCCATTATGGGTGCGGTGATCGACGGGTTGATCGTGGATTGCGTGAAGCGCCTGGGCAGCACGTCCATCGCCATTACGCATGACATGGCGAGCGCGCAGCGCATCGGTGACATGGCGGCCATGCTGTATAACGGGCGGGTAGAGTGGTCGGGCCCGGCGCCATCATTGCTGACGGAGACCAACCCTGTGGTGGCCCAGTTCACCCACGGCCGGGCCGAGGGGCCGATCAAGATGGCGTTGCGCAAATAAGCGTGCGTTTATTCATGCGTATCACGTATGGGTGAATTAACAAACTCGTGTATTATGCATTTGGGTGAATAGACCTAGTTATTGTGCAACGCAGCAGGGCGCTGCGCTTTAATCAGGAGTTTCCATCATGAAAATTTTTGCAGTTTTGATTGCTTTGACCCTGGCTGCCCCGGTGATGGCGGTTGCCGCCCCGGCGCAGACCGTGGCGCAGAAGGTCGCGCAGACCTATCACACCTCGTTCCCCGGCGTGGCGCAGAACGCCAACGGTAACTAGAGCGCGATGACTCCAGGTCCGCTCGTTTTGCGAGCGAACCTGGAGTCTGATACCAGCTGGCCTAAAGAATGACTCTTGGCGGGCAGCAAGCGCTTCTTTTTGTGGGGCTTGTTGAGATTCAGGGATTCCCTTGGTCACGTTGTTTGTGATTCACGCTTTTCATGGAGCGATTTATTTTGACTGACGCCCAATGGGCGAAAATGGCACCGCACT
>JAQNCU010000430.1 GCA_029077775.1 Acidocella sp.
CACCAGCCACCCCGACGGTCAATGCAAACGCGGTTTCGTTCAACCCAAACGGCAACTATGCTCAAGTCGATTCCGTACCGAGCAACTCCTCTGCCTATTCTGCATACGCGACTTCAGCATTAGCCTGGATAATTCGTGAAGGGTAGTGACACGAAAGGCCTCATGTGCTACAAACACGTTGACTAGACGATGTTTACGCAGCACAAGAGGCCTTTACGTGACAGAGAATAGCACGACAGAGTGTTTGTTGTTCCCCGATTATTTCGCCAAGCCGATAACGATGCAGTTCGACCAGCGGCAGGGCTCCTCCGATGGCGGCGCGGTGTTGTTGAAAGCCGCTGAGCGCCGCTACGATCTGGTGCGGCGGCTGAGCGGATGCCTGGTGGACAAGCGGCAGGCAGGCAAGGTCGAACACCTACTTCCGGATCTGATGGCGCAGCGTATCTATTCGATCGCCTGCGGATATTCCGATGCCAACGACGCTGCCCGGCTCAAAGCCGATCCGATCCACAAGATGCTGTTAGGTCGCGATCCGATTGGGGGACTCGATTTAGCCTCGCAACCCTCGTTGTCGCGCTTCGAGAACGCAGCCCGTCCGCGCCAGCTTTATCGCATGAGCGAGCAGTTGGGCGCAAGCGTGATCGAGCGCCATGGCAAGCGGTTGGGTGGCCACGCCAAGCGTGTCACCATCGATCTGGACCCGACCGACGATCCCACTCACGGCGCGCAACAGTTATCCTTCTTCAACAGCCACTACGATAACTCGTGCTATTTGCCAGTGATGGGTTTTGTCAGCTTCGACGACGAGGCCGATCAGTATCTGTGCGCCGCCGTGTTGCGTCCGGGCAATGTGACGGCCACGGCGGGCGCAGTGGGGATTCTGCGCCGGCTGATGGCGCTGATCCGCAAGCAATTTGGCAAAGCGCGTATTCGCGTGCGGCTGGATGGCGGCTTCGCGTGTCCTGCGTTATTCGACTTTTTGGACAACGAGCCGGGTGTCGAATATGTGGTGGCGATGGCCAGCAATGCAGTCTTGAATCGCCATGCCGAAGAAGGGATGCAATATGCCCGCGCCCTCTCCGGCCTCCTGGAACAGACCGAACATGTCTACGGCGAAACGCGCTATGCGGCTGGAAGCTGGGAGCGGGAGCGCCGCGTGATCTTCAAAGCCGAAGTGGTCTGCGGCGAAGGCAAGACGCCCAAAGATAACCCGCGCTTCGTGGTGACGAACATGAAGCAAACTCCGCAGTGGCTCTACGAAGAGGTTTACTGTCAGCGCGGCGAAATCGAGAACCGGATCAAGGAACTGCACGCGTTGGAGATCGACCGCACCAGCTGCACGAGCTTCTGGGCCAATCAGTTCCGCGTGCTGCTGACCGCCGCCGCGTATGTCCTGATGCAGGAGTTGCGCCTGCAGGCCGCGCTAACCGACTGCGCCCGTGCTCAAGTCTGGACGCTACGCGAGCGCCTACTGAAACTGGGAGCGCATGTGGTGAGCTCGATGCGGCGTGTGGTCGTGCATCTGCCGGAATCGTTTCCGTTCCTGAAAACCTTCCAAACTGTCGCTCTGGAGCTGGGCGCGGCGGCTACATAGATAAACCGTTGCTGAAGCCACTACACAGCTGCACTGCAACCGATTCGCGACGGACCCCGGGGAAAGTCCTGCCGGGAATAGCAGCTCTGCACATGCCGGCTCCCCAGTCTCCCAACAGAACACCGCTATCAGAGAGCAATCACGCTGCTATCTGCCTTACCGAGCGCAAAACTGCCCCAGCAACGGAACTTTCGACAGATTCAGGAATATTGATTCGTCCTTCCACAGTTGACACTGGATTGGGAGCCAATTCATGCTGCGTCCTTATTTTTGCTGAATGGGTCGAAGTCCGACGCAGCAACCCAAACCGGCCGACTCAAGAATGCAGGCTAAGGAACCTCTGATTAAGCCAAAATGCGTTCCCTCAGCGGCTAAAGCCGCGCTGATTCTGCGGCATGTACGGCACGGCTGAAGGCGTGCCCTTAGCAATCCGGGACTTGATCAAAGTCTTGCTAAAGTTCGAACAGTATCCTCAACGGTCGCCAAATGGCTATGGCTACGATGCTTTATTGAAGAACGGATGTAAATTTTGTAATCGGCAAAACACGATCACGAAAAGGAATCTGTCGCACTTCAAGTGCAGGCAAAGCACTTCCGAAGAACGTCCAGCTCGCTCCTGGCGACGCCGTCCGCGAGCTAGCCCCTCCGCCAGCAAGAACATTCACCACCTACCCTGAGGAAAACGAAACGACAGAAATTAAGGCTTGACTCGCAACTTTCTTTTTTGACCGGTGTTTGGCCACTGGGGGTATTACAAATGACCGGCGTTCAGCCTCGACTCTTGTCAGCAAGTTGGTTGTTGATTTGCGGATTCGCTGTAAGTGCAATAACCGGATGCGGCAGCGGCACTTCTATGGCGGTTGGCGGTGGTGGCGGTGTTGGAGGTGGTGGAGGTGGTGGCTCCGCGCCAACACCTGTAGTGGCCAAAAGCCCAATCATCGGACTCGTCACCATGGGCAGTGAAAACTGGTTGGGCCAGGGCACACTTCCGCTCAA
>JAQNCU010000431.1 GCA_029077775.1 Acidocella sp.
ATGGGGGGCCAAGGTCTATGCCGCAGCCGCCAGCATCATTGCCACCGGACGATTGCACGGCAGGTCAGCCCTCGCAGCCCTCAGAGCCGCGTTGGCAGGGGAACCCATCATGCGGTTAGCATGATGGGGGGTGAGTAGTTACAAATCGACCGTATTAGGACAATCTTATTGGCCGTATATTTTCGGTCAGGAAGGGTTGTTAAATTATCGTGAGACGGCAATAACGTAATGATTTAAAATAATACATGATCAATAAATATGGGGTTTGGTAAATAATGTTTCTTCATCCTGCACTATTTATAATTATCTTCGATAGCGGCGTAGCGATTGCCTCAGGTTTCGTTAAAGGTTTCGCTGGTTTTGGTTTTTCTGTTGTTTTTACGCCTCTCTGTTCTATTATATTTGATAATCCTAGAGAAGTGGTGTTTGTTGCACTAGTTCTTGGTGCCATAATGAGTTTTGGCGTTATTGCCGAAGTTCATCATGAAATTACTAAAGACAGAACAATACCCGTTGTTATTGGTACAGCTATTGGAACACCAATCGGGATCGTTTTGCTCGGTTTGATCGACGTCTCAACCTTGAAGCTTATTATTGCCAGTATCGCTATCGGTGTCACACTGCTGCGGTTAGCACAACTCAAAATTAGAATTTTGACCGGCGCAAAACCTCTGACGATCGGCACGTTGCTTGGTGGTATTCTGAATGGGTGTACTAGCATGGGAGGGCCGATACCCGCGTTGGTTGTAGCTTGGCAGGGCCGTGGGATTGACGAAAGTCGATCAATCCTCGTGGTGTTCAATCTGCTAAGCTATCTGCTGGCGATCGCAGTGGCTCTCGGCACCGGTGTTGCGCAGTTGCCTTGGTTGCTTTCTGGTATCTGGCTGCTCCCACCTGCAGCTATTGGCACCTTTGCAGGCGTTCACGCTGTCCGGCATATTTCGCAAAAGACATTTTCGCACGTTATCACGGCAGTTGTGGGACTTGCAGGAGTTGCGGGAGTTCTGTCAGTTCTCAAAATTTAACGTTAGGCAGGTCTCGAAATTGCCTGCCTCAGAATCGAAAATTATGGAAAGCGACGGGAAGTCGCTGGATAATGCCGATGCTGGGCTGGGGTGGATAGTCATGCGGGCATGGGGGCTGGTTAAGAAGTCCCGACCCATGCGCGCCAGATGATGCAGAACTTTGGTTTATTGCGGGAGCAAATCTTCTCGGGGAACCGCTCGACATCAGATCGGCTTGCCTTCACTCCCGGTCCAACTTCCGGTCATGAGGGTGTTGCTCGGCAAGGTCGTATTGACGACTTTGCGCGCTGTTTCGGCCCCCGCGACCGGGAGTCCGGTTGGATCGAGCAAGCCGAGTTGAACCAGCACCGAAGCCTGATCCCAATAGATGTGTTCGTGGGCAAGTTTCCCGTCCCGGAATTGAACGATCGCGACCAACGGAATTTCGACCGTCCGACCGGTTGGCGGGACGCCTGGCAGCATCCAGTCGACCGCTGAAGTATGGGTGAAGCTGAAGATCATCTCATCGACGATCCGATCATGGCCGACCGTCCGGCTGACCGGCACCATTCTGGTGTCGGGCGGATTGCCGCCGATGAAATGATATTTGTAGAAGCGCTTGAGCTGATCGTGCCCGACCCCGCCCGTCATCGTCGGAATGTGGTTGACGTAAGGTTCAGCCACCATGGTCGCCATTGTGGCGTCCACATCGCGGGTTTCGAACTCATAGCGACAATGCTCTTCCCACAGGGCTTCGAGGTTATGGTCCGCCATGATTGATCTCTCCGTCGGTTGAAAAGCCAGGTTCGCATGAGTTGAGGCGGGCGACCAGGATTTGACTCACCCGAAGAGAATCAAATTGGTACGTGTTCGACCTCATCGGCAATGAAGGCGTCGGTGGGTAGGGCATAGAGTTTCGCGCCTTACTCACCCATCAGGTGCAACACGATCTCGCGCCGGTGGGGTTGGCGTCGATGCTCGAACAGATAGAGACCCTGCCAGGTCCCGAACACCGGCCGCCCGTCTGCCACTGGAATGCTGATCTGGGTCTCGGTCAGCATCGTGCGTAGATGCGCCGGCATATCATCCGGTCCTTCGTCTTCATGCGCATAGCGGCCGGTCTCCTCAGGAACCAGAGCTTCGAAAAACCGGAGGATATCCGCCCGCACGGTGGGGTCAGCGTTTTCCTGAACCGTGAGGGAGGCGGATGTGTGCCGGCACCAGACCGTCAGCAAGCCGGTTTCGATCCTTTGGGCCGCGATCCAGTCAAATATAAGCCCGCTGATATCGGTCAGTCCCTTGCCCCTGGTTTCGACGGTCAATCGATGCAGCGCCTGTCTCATCCCCACATCCGCCGTGCGATATCCTGCTCTTCCGCGCCGATCGCGTTGGCATAGATCGCGGTGGTGGAGAGCTGGGCATGCCCGAGCCATTTCTGGACCAGGTTAAGCGGGATGCCGGCGGAGACCGCGGCGACCCCGAACCCGTGACGCAATCCTTTGGGTGAAGCGTGCGGGCCGGTGAGGTCGGCGGCTACCATCACGGCGTGGACCGCGCGCCAGCCGGTCATCCGCGACCAGGG
>JAQNCU010000432.1 GCA_029077775.1 Acidocella sp.
CCGACCAGGATAAGCTGGATGACCAATCTCAGCGTGGCCACCGCGAGTTGCCGGTGGAGTTGAAGACCTAACGCCAGCGAAAGTGCGCCATCGACCAATATCAGCAACCCGGCAGTTGCAAGATCTTCAGGCGTCAGCAAAATTGGTGTCATGGCGCGCGCAACCGTCCTGAATCCATCACCAGTTGACGCGCATTCATGCGTGCTCCCTGGTCTGGATCATGGCTCACCCAGATGATCGCGCCACCAGCAGCCAACCGGGTGCGCAGAACTGCCTCGACCAATATGGTGCTCTCGGTGTCCAGTGGCCCGGTTGGCTCATCCAGCAGCAGCACCGGCGGATCTCGTACCAGGCACCGTATCAAAGCAAGCCGTTGGCGCTCGCCCGTGGAGCAAAGGCGGACCTCGCGGTGTAAGATGTCGGGGTCGAGGCCAATTGCGGCAATAAGGTCAAGTGGAGGCAGGACGAAATGCGGGCTTACCTTGCTGTGCCACCAGGAGGATTCAGCGGCGCAATACATGACACGGGCTCGCCATTCAGGCCCGGTCATGTCAGCAACAGACCGGCTTGAAAACCAAAGGCTCCCCTCATGCGGGTCAAGATCGGCGAGCATGCGCAGGAGAACGCTTTTTCCGGTTCCCGAGCGGCCCGAGATCATGAGACATTCACCGGCGGCCAAGGTCAGATCGAAAGGACCGAATCCCGCGCGAGATAACCCGGCGGCGCGCAGAAGGTGGGAGGATTTCTGCGGTTTGGCACGGTCGGGCGCAGTCATGGGGTGGCCCTCAGGCTAACAGTCACTTTGAGCCCCGGTGCCTGATCCGACAAAATGATACCACCATTATGCAGGTCTATTACGGCTTTGACGAGTGCAAGACCAAGACCCGAGCCCGGGCTGAGGCGCGCATTATCCAACCGGACGAAGCGCAGGAGAACCTGTTGATGTTTGTCCTTCGGAATGCCTGGCCCATTATCAGCGATGATCACATCTGTGAACCCTGATTGTCCTGGTTGTGCCTCCAGTCGTATCTCGGCACCTGGGCCGGTATGGCGGATGGCATTTTCGATGAGGTTTACCAGCATCTGCGTGAGCAATTCCTTGTCGCCGATAATCGCAAGGCCCGGCGTTATCGCCGCCAGGAGGCGCTTGTCCTCCGCGTCTGCAACCGTCTCAAATGTCTCGGCAAGGTTCGCCACCAGCGTTGACAAGTCAAGCAGCTTAAAATCAGCACGTCTGGCACCGGCCTCGATTTCGGCGATCCGCAGTAACGAGGAGAAAATCGCGAGTGCTGTATCTACCTGGTCCATTGCGTCATCAAAGGCGAGCCGCGTTGCCGGTTCGGCGGTGCTCTGACGGGCGAGTTCCAGATGTTCGCGTAGACGCGCGAGCGGCGAGCGCAAATCATGCGCGATATCGTTAGTGACCTGCTTTAGATTTTCCATCAATGTTTGAATGCGTGCGAGCATGGAGTTCAGGCTGATCGCCAGACGGTCGAATTCATCGCCGCTGCCGGTAAGTGCCAGGCGTCGTGACAAATCACCGGACATGATCTCCTGACTGGTCCCTGAGAATGCATCAACGCGCGCGAGCGTGCCGCGCGCCACCAGCAGGCCACCGGCGAGGCTCAAGGCTGAAATGGTGCCGAATACGGCCAGGAATGCTCTGGCGATCAAATGATCCAGCGCGTGCAGCGTGCTCGCGTTCTCCGCCACATATAAAATGTCACCATTTGGCATTGTCGTCGCCAGCCCGCGAATGGCGGTGACATGGGCGGGGAGTGCCATGCCGTCATCCCGGTCCAGTGTGGCCCAATGTTTCCAGTTTTTTTCCACCCGCGCGGAGACCGTCAGATTGCCGGTAATAACGCGATGATCGGCCGTGGTGAGCGCGTAGAAAGTGCCGTCCGTGTCGGTTATGGCGTCATCGACACTGGCTGCGATGGATTTATGGTCGTCCTGGGTATCGGAAATGACATCCGCCTGTTCGCTGATGACGGTGTTGTCCAGTTCATTGCGGACGGTATCTTCGGCGGCACGGTAGATAATGCCAAAAACGATGATCGCGCCGAATAACGAGAGCGCCGCGCTTTGCATGGCAAACCGGAAGCCGGAAATGCGAAGCAGGCGCATAACACGAAAATCAGTCATCGATTCCGATGCGGTACCCGGCACCGCGATAGGTTTGGATAAGGTCTTGGGAAAAACCACGGTCAAGCTTGGCGCGCAGGCGGCTTATGTGAGATTCGACGACGCTGGTTTTTGGATCGAAATGAAAATCCCAAACCGCCTCAAGAAGCATTGTACGCGTGACCACCTGGTCGCTATGAAGCATGAGGTATTCGAGCAGTTGGAACTCGCGCGGCTTCAGGTCGATGGCGCGGCCATCGCGCCTGACCTTCTGGGTGAGCCGGTTCAATTCAAGATCGGCGATCCTGAGTGTTGTGGCTTTTGGTACCACCGGGTTGCGTCGTGTCAGTGCCGCAACCCGCGCGGATAACTCTGCGAGGGCAAATGGCTTTATGAGATAATCATCGCCGCCAGCGCGCAAACCCTCTACCCGGTCATTAATTC
>JAQNCU010000433.1 GCA_029077775.1 Acidocella sp.
GCATATCGGGAGCTTTGACCTGCTTGGCCTCTTGCAATCCACCCCAGAGTGTTTCCGTAACATCGGCGGGGATGAAGTCGGGCTGGCGGGCCGGGCCGCGTGCGATGATATGATCATTTGTCAGTTTGATCCGCGCCACGGGCAAGCCGTCAGGCAGTAGCAGATAGCCAGTATATTTGGGCAAACGAAGATCGCTCTCCAGAACGGCGGCGCGCAATTCGCGGGTTGTGCTCAAAGTCCGCTGCGGCTTCCCCGTCTTGGGATCAAACGTCTCGGCCAGGTTTGGGATGGTAACTTCGACGCTGCCAATGGTTGCGGACGCCCATTCCCGGCTGGCGTGGTCGCTCATCTGGAGAAATAATTTACTGTTGCAGCAGCCCAGCAGCGCCTCGGCACCATCGGGACCGTAATGCCCGCGCATCTGGCCGATGGTCTGGAAGGATAGAATGGCACAAGCGCCGAATTTGCGTCCCTGCGGCAAAAGTCGTTCCAGGTTTTCGACCCGTGGGAGGTCTGCCAGCTCGTCCAGCAGGAACCAAACCCGGCGGGTTGGACTGGCGGACAAACCCAACATGGCGCTGGCCGCGCATTCCAGCCATAGAGCCATCAACGGGCGTAGAGCCTCGAAATAATCCTCCTTCCTGGGCACAAATATCCAGGGCTTCCGGCCCTTATGCTGGTCGATGCCCTTGAAGAATTTAGAAATAGAGAAAGCTGCTTCACTGTCGCGGGGCGCCGTGCGCAAAAACATGAGCATATTGACCGCCTTGACCAACATGAACAACACACTGGCGGTGGCGCGGTCAGCGCTTTTCTCGAAGGTGCGGGCCGATGACGTATTGGCGAGCCACCGTTCCAGTTCCACACGTGGCATCGATTGCAGCGCATTTAACAAGGCTTGCAGCGTGCCTTGCCCTTCGCGCCACAGATTGCGCATGACATTAGCCACCAGGTTGCGACTGGCTTCCAGCCAGATGTCCCGCTCCTCATCTCCGGTCTCATTGATGAGGTAATGGGCAATCCGGTCAGCGTCGGCTGGGTGAATGATCTCTGCGAAGGGATTCCAAAATGCACCACGCCGGTCAAACGGGTTCAAAATGATGTCACCCCGTGCTGGTTCGTAATAATTTGCAACGAATTCGCCGCTAGTGTCGTACACAAGCGCTGCCTCGCCGCGCGCTTCGATTACGTCCAGTTGCTGTCGGAGCGCTGTTGTCTTCCCGCCACCGGTTGTACCGATCAACGCGATGTGCCGCGTTTCCAATCCACTTGGCAGGGTGATGCCACCAAATTGCAGGCGCGGGTCATGGTTTGCCTCGGCGGTCATGTCAGCCAAGGATGTCTCATTGACCACCCGCGTCCCTCGCATGACCCGATCCGCCAGGCGATCCTCTTGCTTGCTCCGCCGCCGGTCAGCCGTCAGCCAGAGGCCAAACAACGCCCCGGCAAAGCCCAATGCGCCACCAAGCCCAAGGGTTCGGGCAAAGCTCACGGCCTCCTGGCGTAATGGTTGGAACCTTGCCCATTCTTTGACCCCTGTGCGGGCGGTTTGCCCGTGCCAATTCATCGTGATCAATGGGTCAGACGGTAAATCCGATAAGAGAAAACTGCTGATGGCGGCGAAGCCATATTCGGTGTCAGTTTGTATTTGCGCCGGACTGGTCGTCACCGCCCCCAAGGCCAATCCGCCGATCAGCGCGCTACCCACCAGCACGCGCGCATTGAACCGGAATTGAACTTGCCCATCGACGCGGTCGCGTGCCCGCAAGGCGGCAATATGCGCGCGGCTGTTGCTGTCGTTGGACATCACGAATCTTCCGCGCGCTGGAGTTGCCGCGTAAAAGCGGCATTGATCTCAGCGGTAAGGGTGGCTTCGTCGGAACGGGGACCGGCAGCAACGCGGGCGTAGGTGTAGGCAGCGCAAGCGGTAAAAAGCGTGCGCTCAGCTAGACGCTCGGAGTGGGCCAGCCGCGCTGCCAATGCCCCGATCTCCTGAGCGATCTCACCGGTGATCTGTGATGTGGTTTGCTCACCAGAAAGAGAAGCCAGCCCGGCCCGCACACATTGCTGCAACAGGGCATAAGGGGTCATCTCGCGCCGTGCCGAAAGTTGCCGGAGTGCCCGGTCCAATGCCAAGGGAAGGCGCACGCTGTGTTGAACGAACTTCATAGTCCGTCCTCCCCCCGCATCCGGCACGCATTCTTCTCCAGGCTAGGATTGGCGCGGGGTATGGCAGGCGCGTAGCGCGCGCACCCGGATCGCACGCGCGAAAAGCCACAGAATATCGAAGGGCACTTGTGCGTGCGGTGTGACCTTCCATCCATGCCCTGATGCGCAGCATCGGGGCTCTCGTAAAGGCAAAATTGCTGGGGCTTAGGCATCTTCCGGCCCCCGATGCTGATGTTGGGGGAGGGTTGTCCAACGTCCATGCATGGTTTCGTCTGCCCACTCTCGGATGGCCGTTTCGATGGCTGCCTTGACGCGGTTATCGAGTTCGAGGGCTTCGTCAGGCGAGAGGTGCGCGGTCAAGCCTGGCGTCTCGACCAGGCCACCCGCTG
>JAQNCU010000434.1 GCA_029077775.1 Acidocella sp.
ATAGTTTTTTCCTTGCCGAGTTGGTCAACACAACCTAACGTAGGAAGTATGAGAAAGGAAGCAGAATTAGAAAAATGCGCGCAGATACGTTGCTTCGAAACGTACGCGGCAAAACCTCTGCCGTGGTCCTGCACCCCAGGCTGTCGTTTCGCTTTGCGGGGCTTTGCCCCCCGACACCCCCCAACCGGGGCGCATTCGCTCCGGCACCCCGACCAGGCCGGGGGTACGACCCCCGCCTGGACCAGCCCTGGTTTGTTTTAGGGGAGGGAGGAACAATGGCGATTTTTCACATGCGGGCGCAGATTATCAGCCGGGCTGCGGGACGTTCGGCCATCGCAGCGGCGGCGTATCGCGCCGGCGAGCGGTTACGCGACGAGCGGACCGGGCAAATGCACGACTACAGCCGCAAGGCGTATGTCGAGCATCGCGAGATTATGGTGCCGGAAGCCGCCCCAGCTTGGATGCTAGATCGGGCGGCGTTGTGGTCCGGGGTTGAGGCGGCGGAGAAGCGCAAGGATGCCCAGCTCGCCCGCGAGGTGCATTTTGCTTTGCCGCGCGAGCTGGATCGTGCCGAGCGGGTCGAACTGATTCGGGATTTTTGCCAGCGTGAGTTTGTGGCGCGCGGGATGATTGCGGATGTCGCCATTCACAACCCAAGCGGCCGGGATGGTGGCGAGCAGCCGCACGCGCATGTCATGCTGACCACGCGGGTTCTGACCGGCGAGGGTTTTGGCGCGAAAGACCGGGAGTGGAATGACAAGGCACTTTACGAGGGTTGGCGGGCTGGCTGGGCGGAGCACGCGAACCGGGCCCTTGAGCGCGTAGGTTCGCGGGAGCGGATCGACCATCGGAGTTTTGCCGAACGCGGGATTGACCGCGAGCCTGAGCCGAAGCTGGGGCCGAAGGCGGCGCGGCTGGAGCGCGCAGAGACGCGCGCCGCCGCGAATGAAAACCGCCCCGTTGCCCCTGTCACCGAGCGCGGTGCGGAATGGGAGAATGTGCGCGCGCGCAACCGGGTTCGAGATCAAGTGCGGGGCCAGCTTGAGCTTGGGTTGCGTGAATTGCAGGAGGTTGCCGAGCGGGTTTTTGGGCAGGCGCGCGAGCAACTTGAGGCTGTCTGGCAGCGGATGGAGCGGGCCGTGGCCGTCGTGTGGGAGCGGTTTGTTGGCGGGCGTGTTGATGGCGCCGCTGATAGCGGCGCGCGCGCGGACGGTGTGCCGGTGCCGGAGCGAATACCGGCAGAACCGTTCCGCGCAGAGCCCAGCCGGGATAAATTGCTGGGACGAGACGCCACGGCACGGGACGACCGAGACCACAGCACTGTGACGGGTGAGGCAAGCGGGCGCGACACCGGGCAGCCCGGCAAACCCGGCTCGGCCGCGCTTGGTCAGACCGAGCGCGATGCGCTGCTTGGAAAAGCGCCCCTGCCGACGCCGACACGGCTCATTCCGACGCCGGCCGATCTGCTGGGCAGGAAGCCATTGCAGAACACCCCGCAGCCGCCAGGTCGTGATAAGGACGGGGGCAGGGAGCGTTAGGTGGCCATTGATGCAGCTTTTTCCAGTCAAATCGGCCTTGGCATCCGCGATCAGATCGTTTCGGAAGACTTTGCCGCAACGAATGATGACTACAAACGCGCCGGAATAATCGCCAAAATCGGCCCATATCTTGTGGATGATTTTGCCTACGCGATTAAATTTCTTGCTGATGGTGGTAGTTCAGAAACAATCAAACGCGACATAAACCCCAGACATGTTCTTGCGCAGGCTTGGAACATAAATCGTTTAGAAGCCGCTACTCAACGCGCCAGGGAAAATGTCTTTGATGGCCCTATTAGAGTTGTCGGCCTGCGATTGGCCGGTTTACCTGACCTATATCTGGTAATTGATGGAATGCATCGAACGGTTGCGGCCAGGTTGGTCGGACGGTCGTTTATCACAGCCGAGGTTCGAGGCTATTGGCTTTGCAATCCGGCTTGTGCCGTGATCCGTGGGCGTTTTCTTCATGTCAGCGATGGTTACGGTGGGTTTCAGCGCCGCCAGAGAGACAAAGAGGTCATGAATATTCTTCGTGGGCTTGGGGTGGTCGATCATACCCCAATTATTTGGAAATCTCTGCGAAGCGGGCTGATCTCAGTGCAAAATTGGTATCGTAAGGTTGCGAATTTGATCGCCTCTTAGTTCATCGCACGGCTTCGAATAGATCGTGCCGCCTCATCGACGCGCAAACAGTAACAATTTATGATTAACGTAAATAGTAAAAGACAGCTACAATATGAGCCATGATCCTGAGTTACCGCGACAAGCGAACCGAGGTTTTTGCTAGCGGCGCGTTTGTCCGGGAGTTTCAGGGATTCGACCGCCAGGCTTACAAGCGGCTCGAAATACTGGAGGCCGCGATGAGCCTGGATGATCTGCGCGCTTTGCCGAGCAACCGCCTGGAGGCGCTGCATGGCGATCGAGAGGGGCAGTTCAGCATCCGCATCAACATGCAGTGGCGGCTTTGCTTTGAATGGCCCAACGGCTCCCCTGGCCCGTCAAATGTCGAAATCG
>JAQNCU010000043.1 GCA_029077775.1 Acidocella sp.
TGCTGCATACGGTCCGCAACGCCGGATATATGTTGCGGGCGGAAGATCCCTGATCGGCAGCCGGGCACGCCAGGGCGGCTTGCGGGATGACCATCTGCCGGGACACGGTGCGTGCTGGGAATGGCACCAGGGTGAGACGTTATAAATGGGAACGATTCTGACAACGAAACCGAACCCGCGGGTGATGGGCAGGTCCAACGCCAAGCCCGCCCCGGCAGAACGGCGGCGAACCCGGCCCTTGATCCGCTCGGCCGGGATCAGGTTCGCGCTCGCCTATGCCACCATATTCGGGCTGTCATCCTTCGCGCTGGCCTTTTCACTTTGGTACTCAACCGTTGGGTTGTTGCAACGCCAGGTCCAGTTGGCTGTGCATAACGACAGTGTGGCGCTGATCCATGACGACCAGGTGGGCGGCGCCAGCGCCCTGGAGGCTGAGTTGCGGCTGCGCATGGCAGACCCGGTGGATGGCGATCGGATTTATTTGTTGTTGGATGCGCGCGGCAACCGGCTGATCGGCAATCTCGACCAATGGCCGAAAAGTTTGGACGAGAGCAACACCTGGTATCAATTGCCGGTGAAGCGCGGGGGGCTGGCCTCGGTGGCGTTGTTGCGGGCGTTCGCGCTGCCCGACGGTGACAGGCTGTTGGTCGGGCGTGATGTGCGCGTGCGCGCTGAACTGCGGAATGTGCTGCGTGACGGCTTGCTCTGGGCGCTGGGGCTGATGTTCGCGCTGGGCGTCATCGGCGCGTTTTTTATCCGCTCGCTGTTCCGCCGGATGATGCGCGATATTTCCACCACCACCCGGGCCATCGCCCGCGGTGACCTCACCCGGCGTGTCCTGAAAACCGGCGATGGCGATGAGTTCGACGAGCTGGCCGAGATTATCAACGACATGCTGGACCGCATCTCCCGGCTTATGGATGGGGTGAGACAGGTCTCAAACGCCATCGCGCATGATCTGCGCACGCCTATCACGCGCGCGCGCACGCGGCTGGAAGATGCCTCGCTCCATGCCAGCACCCGCGAGGACCTGGAGCTTGCCATCGAACGCGCAACGCTCGACCTCGATGGCATCGTTGCGGTTTTTGAGGCTCTGTTGCGGATCGCCGAGATCGAGGCAGGCTCCCGCCGGGCGGCTTTTGCAGCGGTTGATCTGGCGCCGATGCTGCAGGATATCGACGAGCTGTACCGGGCGGTAGCCGAGGAGCGCGGGCTGGTCCTCGACACCGTGATCGCCCGCGAATTGCCATTATTGGGCGACCGGGAGCTTGTGCAGCAGGCCGTGGCGAACCTGTTGGACAATGCGCTGAAATTCTCACCCTCGGGTACCACGGTTACATTTTCAGCGCGGATCGATGAAGGGATCATCGAGATCAGCATTACGGATCGTGGACCGGGCATTTCCGAGGAAGATAGGGCGCGCGCGACCGAAAGGTTTTTTCGCGCCGAATCCGCGCGCAGCACGGCGGGCTCCGGCCTCGGCCTGTCACTGGTGGCGGCGGTGGCGCAATTGCATAACGGCACATTGCATCTGGGGGATAATTACCCCGGCCTCCGGGCGACCATTAATCTGCCCGCGCGCACCGAGGCCCGCGTTAAGGCAGCGGCGCGGGCTATGCCGCCGGGCTGAGGGCAAAGCCCTATCATTCTATGTTCAGGGCGTCGGCGATGCCAAATTCACCCGGCAAGCCGCCTTTTGGGAATAGCCGGGTCACATGACCCATTTTGCGCCCCGGCCTTGCGTCTTTTTTGCCGTAATGATGCGCAATCAACCCGGGTGTACCAAGGATACGCGGCCAGAGCGCCAGATCCTCCGGCCCCACCAGGTTTTTCATCACCGCGTCTGAATGGCGGGTCGTGAGCGGCAAAGGCAGGCCCGCAACCGCCCGGATATGCATGTCAAACTGGCTGAACGGGCAGGCATCGAGCGTCCAATGCCCTGAATTATGAGGGCGCGGGGCGATCTCGTTGACAAGCAGGCCGCCCGTGGCGGTGACAAACATCTCGACCCCCAGCACACCGACAAGACCGAGTTTATCGGCGATAATCCGGGCCATGGCTCCGGCCTCGGCCAGCAGCTCTGGCGGGAGCGGGGCCGGGGCCAATGTCAGATCCAGGATATGGTGTTTATGGCGGTTCTCTGCGGGATCGAAGGCGACGATTTGCCCGTCGGCACCACGCGCAACCATGACGGAGATCTCCGCCGCGTAATCGACGAAGCCTTCAAGAACCAAAGGTTTGGGGGCCAATGTGGCGAAGGCGATGGCAGCGTCAGCGGGCTGGCGCAGCATCGCCTGGCCCTTTCCATCATAGCCGAGCCGCGTCGTTTTAAGCACGGCGGGCAGCCCGATGGTGGCAAAGGCGGCTGCCAGACCGGTCTCATCCAACACTTCTATCCATGGCGCGGTGGGCAACCCGGTATCGTTCAGAAATCGTTTCTCCAGCAGCCTGTCCTGGCTGACGCGCAGAATTTCCGGGCTGGGGTGAACCGGCTTCAGGCTGGCGAGAAGCGCCAACCCCTCGGTTGGAACATTTTCAAACTCAAACGTAATCACATCCACCGCGGTGGCGAAGCGGCGCAGCGCCGCCTGATCAGCATAATCGGCAATTGTATTGAACGCGGCAACCTGGGATGCCGGGCCTTCAGCTTCGGGCGAAAAGATATGCGCCGCGAAGCCCAGCCGGGCGGCCGCGATGGCCGACATGCGGCCCAGTTGCCCGCCGCCGATGATGCCGATGACCGACCCGGGCGCCAGGCTCATGCCAGCGGTGATTCAGGTATGGCGGCGGTTTGCGCCGCCCGCAACGCGGCAAGGCGAACGCGCAAACCGGGGTCTGTCAAAGCGAGGATAGAGGCCGCGAGCAGCCCGGCATTGATGGCGCCGGGCTTGCCGATGGCAAGTGTCCCGACTGGAACGCCACCCGGCATCTGCACAATGGCGAGCAGGCTGTCCTGGCCCTGCAGTGCTGTGCTGGCCACCGGCACGCCCAGCACTGGCAGAATTGTCATCGCCGCCGCCATGCCTGGCAAATGCGCCGCCCCGCCCGCACCCGCGATAATTATTCTCAGCCCGCGCGCCTCGGCGCTGCTGGCATAGTCATACAATCTTTGCGGTGTCCGGTGCGCCGAGACGATTTTGGCCTCATAGGCCACGTCCAATTGCGCCAGCATCTCGGCGGCGTGTTGCATCACGGGCCAGTCCGACCGGCTGCCCATGATGATCCCGACCAAAGGCGCGCTCACGCCGTGCGGTCCGGGATCAACCGGCTTTCAAGCCACGCGATCTCGTCCTTCAGGCCAAGCTTGCGCTTTTTTAGCCGCTGCACCTGAAGCTGGTCGAGTGGACCCTGTTCGGTGATACGAGCGATCACGGTGTCGAGATCCCGATGCTCGCTGCGCAATGCATGGAGCCGCCGAAGCAGATTATCTTTGTCGGTCAACATGAACGGAGCAATAGATGGATTTTATTAATCCTGAAACCGGAATTTTCAGCAATATGCGCAGCGTCCTGGCCGACGACCGTGTCGACATGCCATGGCGCAGGATATTTTTGATGACAATGCCGTGGCAAGGGGTCTAGCTTTTCTCTTCCGGGGTGATTGCAAAAGGCAACCCCGGTTTTGCTCAGGCATTCTTTATCCTGGAGGACACATGAACCTGCAATCTCATCTCGACGCCCTTAAGGGCAGGCACGCCATTCTGGAGGGCAAAATCAGCGCCGAGGACCGACGCCCGCGCCCCGATGACACGGCCCTGGCGCGTATGAAGGTTGAGAAATTGCGGCTGAAAGAGGAAATGGAACGGCTGAAGAGTTAGCTACGTTAAGCCTGGCGGCCCGCGCGTTTCAGGGCCGCCTCCGGCTCAGGCGGCTTCGGATGACGGCATTGGCGGCGGCGGTGGCGTGTTGCCCTCGCGGGTCACACGCTCATTGGCGGCGGCGACGGCGTCGTTAAGGTCTGATTGTTTGCACAACCCGAGGATCACCGGGTCGCGCGGTTTGATATTGCTGCTGTTCCAGTGGGACCGATCGCGGATTTTCTGGATGGTGTCCTTGGTGGTGCCGAGCAGCTTGATGATCTGTGTATCCGTCAGATGCGGATAGCTGCGCAGCAGATAGGCGATCGCATCCGGCCGGTCATTGCGCTTGGCAACGGGGGTATAGCGCCCGCCCTTGCTCTTTTTGGGTTGTGGATCAGCCGGGGCGAGCAATTTCAGACGCAATTCGGGGTTCGCCTCGCAACGCGCGATATCCTCGGCGGTGACCTGTTTATTCGCCACCGGATCATAGCCGTTGATGCCCTGCGCCACCTCACCATCGGCGATGGCCTGGATCTCCAGCGGGTGCATGCCGCAGAAATCGGCAATCTGCGCAAAGGTCAGCGCCGTTTTGTCAATCAGCCAAACTGCGGTAGCTTTCGGCATCAAGGGAAGCGACATGATCAAAACACCTTTTTTCGTATCGGGCCTCGGGGCCGGAAACGTACATAATTCTGTCCTTACAATTCGCAGGACCTGTCTCGCCGGGGTATGGAACCCAGGCCACCTATCGGTCAAGATCGTTTCATGACAATTCCCGATGATGATCGCCCCGTTACGGCCCGAAAACTGCTGACGCCACCACCATTAGACTTGCTGGGGGTTGATGAGTTGTCGGCGTATATCGCCGATTTGCAGGCTGAAATATCCCGCGTCAGACAGGTGATCGCCGCCAAAGAGGCACATCGGATGAATGCCGCTGCGTTTTTCCGCACGCCGCCCGGGCTTTGACCGCCGCGTCATCAGCCAGAGCCAGCGCTGGTAGCCAAAGGCACGAAATTTTAGAATTAAGCTGATCCACCAATGATTTCATGAGTTTATCAGGTTTCATACATAAAATGCCCGCTGAAACGGGCCCCAGGCGCCACCCCTGGTAAATGTGAGATGCATTTAATAAATGCATTGGCACGCACCAACCCCTATATCACGGAAAGGCGATACCGGCCATGTGGGCCGGACCTGATCAGGGGAAAGAATTTGAAAATCGCCGTCGGATATGAACTGGTTTATCAGTTCCTGCAGCCAACCCCTTTGATGCTGATGCTGAATATTCATGCCAGCCGTGCAGCCGATATCATCGTGGCCGACACCATGACCACAATGCCTTTGGTGCCGTTGATCACCTATCAGGATGGCTTTGGGAATTACTGCACGCGGCTCGTCGCCCCAAGCGGGGTGTTTCGTATCGCCAGTGCCGCGACACTCGCCGATGAAGGTTTGCCGGACCCCGTGACGCCGGATGCCTGGCAGCACGCGGTGCAAGACCTGCCGCCCGAGACATTAATGTATCTGCTCGGCAGCCGGTATTGTGAGACCGATGAGCTGTCTGAGACCGCATGGGCCTTGTTCGGCCAGACGCCTCTGGGCTGGGCGCGCGTGCAGGCGGTGTGTGATTTTGTCCATAACCATATCCGTTTTGACTACCAGCAGGCGCGCGCCACCCGCACGGCAGCCCAGGCTTATGCCGAACGGGTCGGCGTCTGCCGTGATTATGCGCATCTGGCGGTGGCGTTATGCCGGTGCCTGAACATCCCAGCGCGCTATTGCACGGGTTATCTCAGCGATATCGGTGAGCCATATTCGCCCGTGCCGATGGATTTCGCGGGCTGGTTCGAGGCCTATCTGGGCGGTGCCTGGCACATGTTCGACCCGCGCAACAACAAGCCACGGCGTGGCAGGGTGCTGATCGGCCGCGGGCGGGACGCAACGGATGTCGCCATCAGCAATAGTTTTGGGCCGAACCAGCTACAGAGCTTTACAGTCTGGACCCATGAGGCAATCTGACCCACGATAATATCAAGGAGGGTTCGGGCAATGTTGCTGACCACTGAGGCGTTCAAACAGAATGCAACCGGCGCCATGGCGGATGCTGGCCTGCAAAAAGCCCTGGCGCGCGCCAAGCCGCAATTTGCCAAAAAACGGCAGGCAGCAATGGATAAACTGCCCGAGTTCGAGGCGCTGCGCGAGACCGCGAAAAATATCAAAAACCACACCATCGCCAATCTGGATTTTTACCTGGAGACCTATGCGGCGGCGGTCGAGGCCTCGGGTGGGCATGTGCATTGGTGCGCGACGGCAGATGACGCGCGCCAGGCGGTATTAAAAATATGCCGCGATGCCGGGGCAAAAACGGTGACCAAGGGTAAATCCATGGTCACCGAGGAAATCCATTTGAATGATTACCTGGAAGCCAATGGGGTCACCCCGGTGGAGACCGATCTCGGCGAATATATCCTCCAGCTTCGTCGAGAGCCACCGAGCCATATCATCGGCCCGGCCTTTCACCTCAACCGCGAGGATTGGGAGGATACGTTCCGCAAGGTGCATACCGACTTGCCAGCCGACCGCGTGTTCCGGGAACGCCGGGACATTCTGACCGAGGCGCGGGGCAAATTGCGCCAGCAATTCCTGGCGGCGGATGTCGGCATCACGGGCGCGAATTTTCTGGTCGCGGAGACCGGGTCCTCGGTGATCGTGACCAATGAGGGCAATGGAGACCTCACACAAACCTTGCCCCGCGTGCATGTGGTGGTCACCGGTATCGAAAAAATTGTGCCTACGATCGAGGACACGCTGGCACTTTTGCGGGTTCTCGCACGGTCGGCAACCGGGCAGGATATGTCCGTCTACACCACGTTTTCCACAGGCGGGCGACGGGCGGGCGACCCTGACGGGCCGCAGGAATACCACGTCGTGTTGCTGGATAACGGGCGCTCGGGCATGGTCGGCACGCCTTTCCAGGATATGCTCCGCTGCATTCGCTGTGCCGCCTGCATGAACCATTGCCCGGTTTACGGCGCGGTTGGGGGCCATGCCTATGGCTCGACCTATCCGGGGCCGATGGGGGCGGTGCTGACCCCGATGCTGGTGGGGGTGGAGGCCGCCGGGCAATTACCAAATGCCAGCACGTTCTGTGGTAAATGCGAATCGGTTTGTCCGGTGAAAATCCCACTGCCCAACATGATGCGCCATTGGCGTGACCGCGAGTTTGAACGGCATCTGGGCCCGCCCGCCATGCGCTACGGCCTGGTCTTTTGGGGGTTTTTCGCGCGCCGCCCGGCGCTGTACCGGCTGGGCACGCGCTTCATGGCCATGGGCCTGGGGTTTTTGGGCGCCAAGCGCGGCCGGTTTTCATATCTGGCGTTCGCCGGGGCGTGGACGAAGGCGCGGGATTTTCCGGCCCCGGAGGGGACTAGTTTTTTCGCGCAATACGCAGCCCGGCAAAAGGCGGCGCGCTGATGTCCCGGGAGATGATCATAGGCGCGGTCCAGCGCGGCTTGAAACGCGGCCCTCTGCCCGCCGACCAAAAAGCCATGCTGGCGGGCCGCATGGCCCGGCCCCCACGCCATCTCATCCCGGCGCGCGGGCAGCTTGACCATGAAGCGCGGGTCGCACTGTTCATGATGTATGTGGAGCGTGAATTCGGCACGGCGGTAAGGCTTCCGGGCCTGGCGGATGTCCCGGCGGCGGTGGCGGATTATCTCGCCCGTCAAAATCTCGCACCAGCACTGGTCGCATCGCCACACCCCGATCTCGAAACTCTCCCCTTTGCGGATACCATGCTGAATGTGCGCTTCGGCGTGTCCTCGCCGCGCGATGCCGTAAGCCTCACGCATGCATTCGCCGGGATCGCCGAGACCGGGACGCTGATGCTGCCCTCCGGCCCGACGCGCCCGACCTCCAACAATCTGCTGCCGGATAATGCGTTGGTTGTGCTGCCAGCGGCCATGATTTTTGGCTGCTATGAGGATGCTTTCGACCTGCTGCGCGCCGCCGGGGGCATGCCGCGCAATGTCATGCTGGTGACAGGCCCTTCGCGCTCGGCGGATATCGAGCAGACCCTGGAGCTTGGCGCGCATGGCCCGCGCCGTTTGCATATTATGATCATCGATGGCGAGGGCTAGCGGGCTCAGCCCGGCCGATCTGAAACTCTGGGCGGCTTACAGCCAGACTCTGCCAAAGCTGATGCCCGGCAAGCAAAGGCTGCCCATCGAGCCTGAGCCGGTGACCGCGCCATCGCCACCGCCCACGCCAACCGCACCCACCAGCCGCAGGCCAAGACCAACGGGCAGCCCCGTGAGCCTCGATCTAACGCCGGTTGGCCTTGATAAATCCACGTGGAAAAAATTCTCAACCGGCAAATTCCGCGCCGCCGCGCGGCTTGATCTGCACGGTCACACTGCCGCGCAAGCCCACCGACAAGTGAACGATTTTGTCGAGCGCGCTTATGCCGGGCGGGCCCGATGCATCGAGATCATCACCGGCAAGGGGGAAATTTTGTCCCGCGAATTACCGCATTGGCTGAACGCGCCAGATTTGCGCCCGATGATTTTGGCGATCGCGCACCCCCATGCGGGCAACACAGGCTCCGTTCGGGTCTTGCTGCGGCGGGTACGATGAGGGGTGCGCCCTGACACCGTTCGGCGAAAAGCTCCGCTCCCTGCGTGCCGCGCGCGGGGTGTTGCAGCGCGACATGGCGGCGGCCCTTGAAGTGTCGGCCGCCTATCTCTCGGCGCTGGAGCATGGCAGGCGCGGCGCGCCCTCAGCCGGGCTGATCCATCAGATTTGCGAATTTTTTGAATTGATCTGGGATGACGCGGACGAGCTGAAGGCGCTCGCCAAATTATCGCGGCCACGGCTTAAACTTCATGCCGCCGGGCTCACCCCTGCACAGACAGCCCTGGCGAACCGAATGGCCCGGGCGCTGCGCGATCTCACCCCGGAAACAGTGGCCGCCATGCATGCCCTTCTGGATCAGGGGCTGACACCGATACAGGCACCGGCAACACGGCGCGTGAGGACCAAAAGCTAAAGCGTAGCGCCCTGTCCATGGCTCTCTCGCCGGTAACGAGCGGGGGAGCGGCCTGTCCAGCGCAGAAAAGCGCGGCTGAAGGCGCTGAGTTCTGAATATCCCAGCAAAAACGCGATGTCGGTGAAGGGAATGCCGGGCTGGGTGACGTAAAAGACCGCCAGATCATGCCGGATATTTTGGGTAAGGGCGGAAAAATCGACCCCCTCCCCCGCAAGGCGGCGGTAAAGTCCGGCCCGGCTGAAACCCAGCGCGGCACTGATATTTTCCATGCTGACATCGCCCGCGGCCAGCCCGGCACGGATTTCGTGCGCCAGCCTGCCGATAAAATCATCCGGGCGGGCGGCGGCACTGCGGTTGCGCAGTTCCGCGTGCAAAGCCGCAAGCTTGCTGAAATCGGCCCCGGGCATAGCGGCATTGAGAGCCTGACGTCGGAACACGATGGCATTGATAGGCGCCGAAAAATACACAGGTGCGCCAAAGCATGTCCGGAAATCATTCGCTTCGGCACCGCGCAGATGTTCAAAGTGAACTTCCTCCGGGGCAAAGGACGGCCCCAGGCAGCGCGTGAAGATCCTCATGAAAATGCTAAGTGTGAGTTCCGCATCCTGCCGTCTTTCGGCAATGCGGCCATCCCGGATGCCGTATTCGAGCGCGCACAGAACATCCGTTGAGGGCTCCAGGCGAAGCCTGAGCGTGGTATGTTCCTGCATCGCCGGGAAATAGGTGCAAAGCCTGTTCAGGGCTTCTCCCAATGTTGCCGAATTCACGATGAGCAGCCCGAGCGGTCCCATGTCTTCGAGCTGATACTGCGCGCCGAAACGCAACCCGAAGCTGCCGAGCCCGGTCTGACGGGCCGCCTGTTCAAACAAGGTGCAATAGCGGCGCAGATCCAGAAGAGCGACCGGGTCGGCCGCGGCGTCCATATTCACCTGGGCTGCACCGAACACGCGGTCGGCGTCACCGCCATATTGGCTGATAAGACGCACCACCCCCGTTGCCGCGACGGCAGATACGCGAGGCTCTGTGCGCATAGTGACCACCTGAAAATGACGAAGGTAAAATTAGCTTGGGTAAAGCCTGAAAACCAAATTTTTGCTTAAAAAATCGCCAAACCCAGTTTCCAAAGCGTAAAAATTACCGATCTTTGAAGCCAAATGTCAAGCCAGACATGCTATAAACGCATGATCTTTGGTTTCTACTCGTCAGATGATCTGTGGCACGGGCGCTTGTCGCTGCCACGGCCAGGCCCAGCAGAAGGAAACTCGCCCATGGACGATTTGATCCACGCCGCCCCCGCGACACCCGGCCTTTCGGCGCGCGTCAAGCCGCGCCACCCGCTCTCGCCATTGGACGCCGGAGAAATCCGCGCCGTGATGGCGATTATCCGCGACGATGCCGCATTCGGGCCCGGGTTTTTGTTCGAGACCATCGAGTTGAAAGAGCCGACGCATGACGCGCTGGCCGCCGTAACAGCCGGGCACGCGGTACCGCGCGAGGCGCGGGCTAATATATTCCTGGGTGACAAACCGGGGATTTGGCGGCTGACCGTGTCGTTGAGCGATCGTGTGATCACCGCCAGCGCGTTTTTGGCGACCGCCAAACCCATGATCCAGCTGGAACAGTTCCTCGCGATCGAGGGCGTGGTTCGCGCGCACCCGGATTTCATCGCCGCCTGCGCCAGGCGGTGCATCACCGATATGAGCATGGTCTGCGTAGACCCCTGGTCCGCGGGCAATTTCGGTGTGCCCGGTGAGGAAGGCGGCTATCTGTCCCACACATTCTCGTGGTTGCGGTTGCGGCGTGATGAGAATTTCTATGCCCACCCGATTGAGGGCATCAACGCGGTCGTCGATATCAAAGCGGGTAAGGTCATCCGGGTCGATGATTATGGCGTGATGCCGATCCCGATGGCTGAATTTAATTACGAGGCACAGTTCCGCGAGAGTTTCCGCCCGAGCCTTAAGCCGCTCGACATCATCCAGCCCGAGGGGCCGAGCTTTGTGCTCGACGGCCATGCGATCACCTGGGATAACTGGTCGCTGGTGATCGGGTTCAACGCCCGCGAGGGCTTGACACTGCATGACATACGCGTTGATCACCGCCCGATTGTGAATCGCGCCTCGCTGGCTGAAATGGTGGTGCCCTACGGCACGCCGGAAGGCGGGCATTTCCGCAAGAATGTGTTTGATATCGGCGAATATGGTCTGGGCAAGCTCACCAATTCGCTCGAACTTGGTTGCGACTGTCTCGGGCATATCGCGTATCTCGATGTCGATCTGAACACCATGACCGGCGATGTTTTCCACATCGACAAGGCGATCTGCATCCACGAGGAAGATGATGGTATTTTATGGAAACATTGGGATTTCCGGACCGAGCGTACGGAGGTCCGGCGGGGCCGCAAGCTGGTGATCTCCTCGATCGCCACGGTCGGGAATTATGAATATGCCTCATATTGGTACTTCACGCAGGACGGCATGATCGAATTCGAGATGAAGGCCACCGGCATCATCAACACATCGGCCTGCGTGCCGGGCCAGCCCAGCAAATACGGCACCGAGGTTGCGCCCGGTTTGCAAGGCCATATCCACCAGCACGCATTCTGCGCGCGGCTGGAGATGGCGGTGGACGGGCCAGGAAATTCCGTGGTGGAATGCAATACATTCGCCGAGGAGGATGATGCGAAAAACCCCTATGGCAATGCGTTCTATCAAACCGAGACAGTGCTCGAATCCGAGCAGGCAGCGGGGCGGCGCGCCAACCCGCAGACTCAGCGTTTTTGGAAAGTGATCAACCCTAATAAAACCAACCATACCGGTAAGCCTGTCGGGTATAAATTATATCCCGAACATGTGCTGACATCGTATCTCAAGCCCGGTTCACCCTCAGGTATCAGGTCTGCGTTCATGACCAATCATCTATGGGTGACCAAATACGACCCGGAGGAGCGTTATCCCGGCGGCGAGTTTATGAACCATTCCACCGGCGCTGGCGGTATTACGGATTTCATCAGCCACGACAGGAAGCTCGTGAATACCGATCTTGTGGTCTGGCATGTCTTCGGGCTGCATCACCAGCCACGGACTGAGGATTTTCCTGTGCAGCCCTGCATCAAAGCAGGCTTTAAATTGATGCCCAGCGGGTTTTTTGATCAGAATCCTGGCATCGATCTGGCTCCTGGCGTTAACAAAGCCAGCAAGCTTGCGGGTTCATCGTCCTGTTGCGCGGGGTGATGCGCGCGGCATAGATTTTGCATAAATTCACACAGCGGTTTCGCGTGGTGACCGTTTTACGCAGGTTTCGTTTCAACCACGTCCCCGACGCCGACTTCACAACCAAGCCTGGAGATATCACAGCATGAGCGCCGCGACGGACGTCAACACGCAATCACAACTCAAACACGGGGCGCTCAGCCTCCCCGAGACGATCGGACAGTCTATCGCCAATATCGCGCCGACACTGACCCCGGCGCTGAACATCAGCGTGGTCGCTGGCCTGGCTGGTGTTGGCTCCTGGCTTGCCTACCTCATCGCCACGCTGGCTTGCGTGTTCGTGGGTGCGAGCATCGCCACTTTGGCCAAGCGCCATCCTGAGGCGGGGTCCTACTTCGTGTATATCGGCCGCAATTTTGGGCCGATGACGGGTGCTCTGGCGGGTTGGTCGATGATCCTTGCCTATATCACCACAGCGGTTGCCGTGGTGTTCGGCTTTCCGCTGTTTCTCGGGAATTTTCTCGCGGTTTTCCACATCACTCTGTCGACCACGCTGCTCAC
>JAQNCU010000044.1 GCA_029077775.1 Acidocella sp.
ATTACCGGCCGGAGATGAAGGATTTTCCAGTGCCGCACGGCACTTATGTGCATGTTTGCGGGATCGATATCATCCGCGACGAGCAGGGCGATTTTCGGGTGCTGGAGGATAATGCGCGCACGCCGTCGGGTGTTTCATATGTCATCGAGAACCGGCATTTGATGCTGCGCACCTTCCCCGATTTGATGGCGGGGATAAGGCTGTTGCCGGTGGATGATTATGGCCGCCGGTTGCGCGCGGCGATGACCGAGATTGCCCCAGGTGGCAATGATGACCCGCAGGTGGTGCTGTTATCGCCGGGGATTTATAATTCAGCGTATTTTGAGCATGTGTTTCTGGCGCGCGAGATGGGGGTGCCGCTGGTGCAGGGCTCCGACCTGATTGTGGAGAATGACCGGGTTTATATGCGCACGATCTCTGGCCTGCGCCCGGTGCACACCATCTACCGGCGGTTGAACGATGATTTCCTGGACCCCGCCGTGTTCCGGCCAGAGTCGATGTTGGGCGTGCGCGGGTTGATCAGCGCCTGGAAGGCCGGGAATGTGGCGATTGCCAATGCCGTGGGCACGGGCGTGGCCGATGACAAGGCGGTTTATGCCTATATGCCACGCATTATAAAATATTATCTGGGCGAGGAGGCGTTGATCAAAAATGTCGAGACGCATATCTGCCGGGAGGCCGAGGGGCTGCAATATACGCTGGATAATCTCGATAAGCTGGTGACCAAGCCTGTGGGCGAGTCCGGCGGGTATGGCATCACCATCGGCCCGCGCGCGGATCTGGCGGAATTAGAGGCGGCGCGGGCCTCGATAAAGGCCGATCCGGCGAACTGGATCAGCCAGCCGATGATCGGGCTTTCAGTGGCGCCGACTTTGGCGGCGGACGGGATCGGGCCCCGGCATCTGGATTTGCGGCCCTTCATTATCACGGGCCGCGATAGCTGGGTGTTACCCGGCGGGTTGACGCGGGTGGCGATGAAGCGCGGCAGCCTGATTGTGAATTCAAGCCAGGGTGGCGGTTCGAAAGATACCTGGGTGCTGGCCGATGATTTTAGTGCGGGGCAACCAGCATGATGCGTTTTGATGCCGGATTGCTGGCGCGCGATGCCGAGGGGCTGTTCTGGATGGCGCGGTATATGGAGCGGGTGGAGAACCTCGCCCGGTTGATCGATGTGACGCAGAGCTTCGAGAGCCCGGGTTATGAGACCGATGCGTGGTTCGGGTTGATCAGGATCAACGCGGATGAGGAGAATTTCGCGGCGCGCGGGTTTGTGCCCGACGCGACGCATGTGAAACGGTTTTATTTGCTGGATAAGGGCAACCCGACATCGGTGCCGTCGAACCTCGAGGATGCGCGGACCTCCGCGCGGACATTGCGGCCTTTGATGAGCACCGAGATGTGGCGGCAGATCAATGTGTTTCATCGTTTTGTTGGGAATATCGTGCCCGCCGATCTGGAGGGCGATGCGTTATCACGCCTGTGCACAAGGCTTAAGGATGGGGTGCAGGCGCATACCGGCATCACCGAGGGCACATTATACCGCGACCAGGGCTGGTATTTTTATGAGCTTGGACGGTTGCTTGAGCGCGCCGACCAGACCACCCGGATGCTCGATATCAAATACACTGCCATGCTGCCTCGTGACGGCGAGGCCAAGCGGGTGGCCGAGTTAACGCAGTGGAATGCCGTGCTGCGCGCGGCGGCGGCTTATCATGCGTTCAGGCGCAGGGTGCGGGCAAGTTTTTCGGCGGAGGATGTTGTGCATTTTCTGTTGCGCGATCCATCCTCTCCACGCTCGGCGCTGTTATGTGTGAGGCGGGCGGAGTCGCATCTGGATGATCTGCGGCGGATCTATGGGTTGGCCAGGGCCGATGAGGCGATGGAGGTGGCGGAGTATTTGCGGGAATTATTGGTGGAGAAGCCGCTCAGCCATATTCTTGCCACGGGGCTGCATGATTATCTGGATATCGTGCAGATTCACATCCAAAAACTTGCCGCCGCCATCGGGCGGGCCTTTTTCCGGGATTGGCGGCCAGCCGACCCGCTGGTGGTTGACCAATCTCAGAGCCAATCCCAATCCCAATCTCAATCCCAGGGCCAGGGCCAGGGCCCGGCGGAGGCGCTTGCGTGATACGGTTGATGAGCGCGCGCTGGCCGCTCGGGGTGTTTTTTCTGGCGCTGATGCCGCGGTTATTTGAGCTGGGTAAACGGCCATTTTGGCTGGATGAGGTGTTTACGCTGCAACGCGCCTCGCTGCCGCCCGCTGCTTTGGTTCAGGACTCATTTTTGAACCATCATATGCCGAGTTTTTTCCTCATGCTTTCACCGCTTATCGGGTTGGGCGACCCGCAATTCTGGTTACGGGTGCCATCAGCCTTGTTTGGCGCGGCATCAGTGATGCTGGTGTTTATCATCGCCTCACGCATCGGCGGGCGCATCGCGGGCGTGGTGGCGGCGTTGATTTTGGGTTTGTCGCCCACGGCGCTCGCCTTCAGCCAGGAGGCGCGCTCTTATACACTGGAGATGTGTCTGATTTTGGTGGCTTTGTGGGGTGTGGTGCGGTTGGCGATGGACGTGCCCGCTTCATCCCGTCCGGCCTGGCGGGATGGTGGTGCGCTGGGAGCCTGGGTGGCGTTTACGGTGGGCTCAGCCGCGGCGCTGGATGTGCTGGGCGATGGGTTGCCCTGGATTATCACCGGGAACGTGATTTTTCTGGTTTTGCTGCCTGTGTCGCCAAACCGGGGGCAATTATTGCGGAATTTGCTGCTCGCCGATGGTGTGATCGTTCTCGCCTGTTTGCCGTTTTATCTGTTGATGCTGGCGCATCAGGATAAGGGGTTTGTGAGCAGCGTGATGTGGATACCGCCGCTGGATGTCTCGCGCGTGTGGTATGATTTCGGGTCTGTGTATTTTATGCGGATTGCGGATTCTGTGACTTTTCATTTCATGCATGTATCAACGCCCTCGGTTATGGTGTGGATGATTGATGCGGCGTTGCTGGGGGCGGTGCTGGCGGCATCCTGGGTGCTGCGGCGGCGGCCAGCATTGCTCGCGGCGTTGGGCATATCATTTGTGTTTCTGCCGCTTTTGTTCACGGTGATTTCCATATGGCGGCCGATTTTGCTGCCCCGGTATATTTTGTGGAGTGCGGCGCCGTTTGCGATTTTGGCCGGGATTGGCAGTGAAGCTGTATTGAGATCCTGCGCGCCCCGGGTGCGGGTGGTGGTGATGGGGGTGGCGGCGTTGCTGCTGCTGACCAACATGGCGCCGTATTATCATGTGGAGACCAAGCCGCGCTGGGACATTGCGGCGGCGATGCTGGCGCGGGATGTGCGGCCCGGCGATGTGGTTTATTTATACGATACCGGCGCGCTGCCGATTTTGCAGACGTATCTGCCCGCCGGTGCGAAGACTGTGGTGCTGCGGGATG
The DNA here is from genome assembly GCA_029077775.1 of Acidocella sp. Taxonomy (GTDB): domain Bacteria; phylum Pseudomonadota; class Alphaproteobacteria; order Acetobacterales; family Acetobacteraceae; genus Acidocella. Next base: position 3,431 of record JAQNCU010000044.1, read on the forward strand.
CGGCAGGCGATTTGAGCCACGCGATGAAGGCCGAGGCGCAGGGCAAGCGCGTGTGGGCGGTATATGGCCATGCCGGGCAAAGCCCGGAGCGGCAGGCTTTGGCCAAGTTTTATGGCGCCAACCGGGCGCTGGGTACGCCCGCAAAGCTGCAAGAGGCGGGCAAGCGGATTGTGATCGCGCTATACGACCCACGCCGCCCGCCTGTGGCGTGTACGGCGATTGCGCCAGCGCATCTCGCCGGGGTTTGCAATGAGGCGATGCAGGGCTTGGACTGAGGGCGCGGTGGTGTAGAGGGTTTGGTTTTCAGCCTGAATTTTTAACCGGCGCGCGCGTTTTTTGCGCGCGCGCCGTGTTTATGCCCCCCTACTTCTCCACAAACGCCTTTTCGATCACGTAATGGCCGGGGGTACTGTGGTTGCCTTCCGTGAAGCCGTTTGTCGCGAGGAGTTGGTTGAGGTCGTGCAGCATGGCGGGGCTGCCGCAGAGCATCACGCGGTCGCGGGCGTGGTCGAGCGGGGGGAGGTTGAGGTCGGTGGGGAGTTTGCCCGCGGCCAAAAGGTCGGTCAGGCGGCCTGTGTTGCGGAAGGGCTCGCGGGTGACTGTGGGGTAATAGAGCAATTTGCCCGCCGCGATGTCGCCGAAAAATTCATCGGCGAGCAGGTCGCTGACGATTTGTTCGCCGTAGCCAAGCTCAGCGATGGTTCGGCAGCCATGGGCGAGCACGATGTGGTCGTAGCGGTCATAGGTGTCGGGGTCTTTGATGATGCTGACGAAGGGCGCGAGGCCCGTGCCCGTGCCGAGCAGATACAGGGTTTTGCCGGGTAGCAGATTATCCTGGATCAGCGTGCCTGTGGCTTTGGCGCCGACGAGCAGCGTATCCCCGGGCACGATTTTTTGTAAATGCGAGGTGAGCGGACCGGAGGGGACTTTGATGGAGAAGAAGGCGAGGTCATCTTCGTGGTTGGCGCTGCACATGGAATAGGCGCGCAGCAAGGGTCGGCCCTCGATGGACAGGCCGATCATGGTGAACTGGCCGCTGATGAAGCGAAAGCCGGGGTTGCGCGTGGCGGTGAAGCTGAAAAGCGTGTCAGTCCAGTGCCGGACGGTCTTTATCGTCTCGGAATATATCGTCGCCAAAACTCTGCTCCTGTGATGCGCGCCGTGAGTAGCAATAACCGCCGGAGATGTTAACTGCCCGGGCGCGCGGGCAGGCGGGACAGCGGGTAGCGGCTGCCCAGGCTATAGCGCGAGCCGGGATGGGTGAGGGTGGAGAGCGTGGCCGGGCCAGCAGGCGTCCAGGTGCGCCGTTCAACCCGCAGGCAGGGCTCCGGGCCGATATCGAGGAGGTTTTGTACGGTGGCATCGGGGGTGATGGCGTGGACGATGTGCTCAACCTCGGTGGGGGCGGCGATGGTATTGAGGTAGCGATTGGTCGTGATGGCGGTGAAATTCTGGTCCAGATAACGCGGCGCGAAGGCGGGGGAGACGATGCGTTCCTCAAGCTGGATGGGGGTATCATTCTCAAAATGCACGATCCTGGAAAAAAACAGTGTTTCGCCGCGTTTGACCGTGAAACATGCAGCGAGATCGGCGGTGGCGCGAATGGACTGTAACAGGCACAGGCTGACGCTGTGCCGGTTGCCGCGCCCTGCGATATCCTCGGCGATGTCGAAGATTTCCAGCAAGGCTGAGCGCGGCGGGGATTTGCGCAGGAAGGTGCCAGCACCCTGGATGCGGTCCAACAGGCCCTCGGCGGTGAGTTCGCGCAAGGCCCGATGGACGGTCATGCGTGAGGCCGCGAATTGCGCCATCAGTTCAAATTCCGAGGGGATTTTGCCGCCCGTGGGGAAGTCTCCGGCGGCGATGCGCGTGCGCAGATGGTGCTTGATCCGCTCATATAAGGGCGCGGGTTTGGTCACGGCGGGGCTCATGTCCGTTCAAGGATTTTGTGGAGGACGCGGTTGAACCGGGCTTCAGCCTGTGCGGCCAGATTGTGGCGGCCAGCGGCCACGCGCTTTGTGCCGTGGACCCAGACATCGGTGAGCAATTGGCGGCCGCCGAACACAAATTGGGCCAGAGCAATATCCGGGGCGTCGCCCGCCAGGGCGATGATGTTGGCAGGCGCACCCGGCGTGATGCCGTGGTTTATGGCCAGCGCCTGGGCACCGCCCGCGCAGGCGGCCTGATAGGCGGCGGTGGCGGTGGCGGGCAAAGCGGTGGTGGCCAGGATGTTGCGCTGGCGATAATGCAGCCGCTGCACATATTCCAGCATCCGCAATTCCGCCGCGAGGCTGATCTGGATGTTGGAATCACTCCCCAGGCCCCAGGCACCTGCGTAATCGCGCAGGGGGAAGATGCCGTCGCCGAGATCGGCCTCGGTCAGCGGGCAAAGGCCGACCATGGCACCGCTGCGCGCGATGCCGGCGCGTTCGTCATCGGTGGTGTGGGTGGCGTGGATCAGGCACCATTGCGGGTTCACATCGGCATGGGCGCGTAGCCATTCCACGGGGCGCTGGCCGCTCCAGGCGAGGCAGGCCTCGACTTCAGCGGTTTGTTCGGCGATGTGGATGTGGATGGGCTGGCCGGGACGGACCAAACCAGTAAGGGCGCTGAGCTGTTCCGGGGTGACGGCGCGCAGGGAGTGCGGCGCGATGACCATGCGGGCGAGGGGTTCGCAGGCCCGCAGCAGCGTCTCGTAATCATCGAGGTCACTGATGAAGCGGCGCTGGCTTGGGCTGGGCGGGGCGGCGGCGAAATCGCCCTGGGCGTAGAAAACGGGCGCGATTGTAAGGTCGATCCCGGCACCGGCGGCGGCGGCGGCGATGCGCGATGAAAGCTCGGCGATGTTGGTGTAGTGGCCGCCATCGGGTGCGTGGTGGAGGTAGTGAAACTCCAGCACCGAGGTAAAGCCGCTCTCCAGCATTTCAATAAAGGCAAGGGTGGCGACCGCCTCGACATCGTCGGGGTCCATGGCCAAAGCGAAGCGGTACATCATGTCCCGCCAGGTCCAGAAATTGGCGGTGTTGGTGGCGGCGTCGCGGTATTCGGTAAGGCCGGAGATGGCGCGCTGGAAGCTGTGGCTGTGCAGATTGGCAATGCCGGGCAGGGCGATGCCGGGTTGGGTGACGGCGTTCGGTGGTGGCGGCGCGCTTGTGGTGACGGCGCTGATCAGGCCATCGATAATGCTGATGCCGACATCTTCGGCCCAGCCCGTGGGCAGCAAAGCATGGCGGAAAAACAATGATGAACCCACTGGACAGCCTCGTGATGACTGAATATTGTATATACAACTTGATCGGCTCGGCCAAGGGGTAATTTATGCGTGCCACCCGCGTTTTCACCAATGCCCGCCTTGCCACCATGGACCCGGCTTTGCCCGGGCTGGGTGTGGTGGCACCGGGCATGATAGCCGAGACGAACGGGCGGATTGTTTATGCCGGGCCCCTACGGGCCATCGACGCGCCGGAGATCATCGATTGCGCTGGGCGCTGGATAACGCCGGGGCTGGTGGATTGTCACACGCATGCGGTGTTCGCGGGCAACCGGGCCGGGGAGTTCGAGGCGCGGCTGAACGGCGTTGGGTACGAGGAGATCGCGCGCCAGGGCGGGGGCATTGCGGCCTCGGTTGGCGCAACACGGGCGGCGAGCGAAGCCGATCTCGTGGCGCTCGCGGCCCCGAGGCTGCATGCCTTGATGGCCGAGGGCGTGACCAGCGTTGAGATCAAATCCGGTTATGGGTTGTCCGAAGCCGCCGAGTTGAAGATTCTGCGGGTGATCAAGACACTGGGGCAAACGGAGGCGGTGGATATATCGCCGAGTTTTCTGGGCGCGCACGCGCTGCCGCCGGAATATATCGACGACCGGGCGGGATATGTGGATTTATTGTGCAAACGGTTGATCCCCGCCGTGGCAAAGGAGAGGCTCGCCGATGCGGTGGACGGGTTCTGCGAGGGGATTGCATTCACGCTGGCGGAAATCGCACAGGTGTTTGAAGCAGCTTCGCGGCACGGTCTGGCGGTGCGGCTGCATGCCGACCAGCTCTCGAACCTTGGCGGGTCGGCTTTGGCGGCGCGGTTCGGCGCGCTCTCAGCTGACCATCTGGAATATACCGATGAAGCCGGGTGTGCGGCGATGGCCAAGGCGGGTACGGTGGCGGTGATGCTGCCGGGGGCGTTCTTCGCGCTGCGCGAAACGCAGATGCCCCCCGTTGCGGCGCTGCGCGCGCATAATGTGCGCATGGCGGTGGCGACGGATTTGAACCCCGGGACTTCGCCGCTTTATTCCCTGCTGCTGGCCATGAACATGGCGGCGACGCAGTTCCGATTATCAGTCAATGAATGCCTGCTGGGCGTGACCCGCCATGCGGCGGCGGCTTTGGGCCGGGCGGATATCGGCGTGTTGCGCGTGGGCGCGAAATGCCACCTTGCGATATGGGACATCGAGAGCCCGGCGGAGCTGGTTTATAAAATGGGGTTCAACCCGCTGTTTCAACGAATTTGGAGTGCGGCATGATGTTAACACCGGGTGCCGTAAGCCTTGTTCAATGGCGAGAGATTTATCGGGGTGAGGCTGTGGTGCTCGATGTGCGCGCGGTTCCGGTGATCGAGGCCGGGGCGGCAGCGGTGGCGCGGATTTTGGCGCGCGATGCGGCGGTGTACGGGATCAATACCGGGTTCGGAAAGCTTGCCACCGTGCGGATCGCCGATGCTGATCTGGAGGTTTTGCAGCGTAACCTCGTGCTCTCTCACGCCGCCGGGGTCGGTGAGCCTATGCCCGCACCCGTTGTGCGGCTGATGATGGCGTTGAAGCTGGGCTCGCTGGCGCAAGGTGCGTCCGGTGTGCGGGTGGCAACCGTGCGGTTGCTGGAGGCGATGCTGGCGCGGGGTGTGATCCCGGTGATCCCCGGACAGGGCTCGGTGGGGGCATCGGGTGATCTCGCACCCTTGGCGCATATGGCCGCCGCGATGATCGGGCAGGCGGAGGTGATGGTGGGTGGTATGCGGATGGCGGCGGCGGATGGGCTGCGCCAGGCCGGGCTGGTGCCTGTGATTCTGGGCCCGAAGGAGGGGCTGGCACTTTTGAACGGCACCCAGTTTTCCACCGCCTTTGCGTTGGCCGGGTTGTTCGAGGCCGAGGCGCTGTTCCGCGCGGCCTTGGTGACCGGGGCGATGGCGACCGACGCGGCGCGCGGCTCCGACACGCCGTTCGATGCGCGTATCCATGCGCTGCGTGGCCATAAAGGGCAGGCGGAGGTGGCGGATGCGCTGCGGGCGCTGATGGCGGGCAGCGCGATCCGTGCCTCGCATGTGGTGGGGGACGAGCGGGTGCAGGACCCTTATTGCCTGCGTTGTCAGCCCCAGGTGATGGGCGCCGTTCTGGATATACTGCGCCAGGCGGCGGCGACTTTGCATAGCGAGGCGAATGGCGTGACCGATAACCCGCTGGTGTTCACCGGGCCGGATGAAGCGCTCTCCGGCGGGAATTTCCATGCCGAGCCGGTGGCCTTTGCGGCGGATATCATCGCCATGGCGATCTGCGAGATCGGCTCACTCGCGGAGCGGCGGATGGCGATGCTGGTGGACCCGGTGCTTTCGGGCCTGCCCGCGTTCCTGACCCCCAAGCCAGGGTTGAATTCCGGGTTTATGATCCCGCAGGTAACGGCGGCGGCGTTGGTTTCAGAGAATAAAGGCCGGGCGCATCCGGCCTCGGTCGATTCCATTCCGACTTCGGCCAACCAGGAGGACCATGTCTCGATGGCAGCACACGGCGCGCGGCGTTTGACCCCCATGGCGGATAATCTGCGCGCGGTGATCGCCATCGAATGGCTGGCGGCGGCGCAGGGCTGCGATTTTCATGATCTGAAATCGAGCACCAGGCTGGAGGCGGCAAGGGCGATTTTACGGGCACGCGTGGCGCGGCTGGATGATGACCGGTATTTCGCGCCGGATATCGAGGCGGCGGTTGCCTTGTTGCGGGCGCGGGCCCTGGCGGTCGATGATCTGCCCGGTGTGGCATGAGTTTTTTGCACATCCATCGGGGGGCTTCGCGGCTGATTTTGAGCATTCCGCATGCCGGGACAGAGATTCCGGCCGCGTTCGAACCGGATCTGGTCTCATTGTGGCGGGCGCGCAAGGATGCCGATTGGTGGCTGCCGGAATTATACGCCTTTGCCGAGGCGCTGGGCGCGACGATCATTCGCACCGCGATCTCGCGCAGCATTATCGATGTCAACCGCGATCCCTCGGGCGCGTCGCTGTATCCGGGGCAGGTGACGACCGGGTTATGCCCGACCGAGACCTTCGACGGGGAGCCGCTTTATCATGACGGGACGCGGCTGGATAACGCCGCGATGGCAGGGCGGCGGGAGATTTATTTCGATCCGTACCATGCCGCGATCAGGGCCGAGATTATGCGGTTGAGGCATTTCCATGACCAGGTGGTGTTGTATGATTGTCATTCCATCCGCAGCGTGATCCCCCGTTTGTTCCCCGGGCGGCTGCCGAATTTCAACATCGGGACGAATGACGGCAAAGCCTGCGAGGCTGATCTATGCGCGCGCGTGGCGGCAATCTGTGCCGCCGATACGGCGCATGATTACGTGGTGAACGGGCGCTTCAAGGGCGGGTGGATCACGCGCCGTTATGGCGACCCCGCAAGCGGTGTGCAGGCGATCCAGATGGAGCTGGCGTGCCGTGGCTATATGGATGAGCCAGAGACGCCGGATGCGACCAACTGGCCCGGCGCGCTGCAGGCGGAGCCGGCGATTTTACCAACCCTGCGATCGATCCTGGAGGAACTGAGCCGATGAACCGTTTGGACAATGCGCGGGTCATCCGCAGCCCGCGCGGGCCTGTGTTATCCGCCAAATCCTGGGCGACCGAGGCACCGTTGCGGATGCTGATGAACAACCTTGACCCGATGGTGGCGGAGCGGCCGGAGGAGCTGGTGGTTTATGGCGGCATCGGGCGGGCGGCGCGGGACTGGAACGCCTTCGACCGCATTGTCGAGACGCTGCGGCGGCTGGAGAGCGACCAGACCCTGTTGATACAATCTGGCAAGCCTGTCGGCGTGTTCACCACGCATGAGAACGCGCCGCGCGTGCTGCTGGCGAATTCGAATTTAGTGCCGCATTGGGCGACCTGGAAACATTTCAACGAGCTGGATCGGCTGGGGTTGATGATGTACGGGCAGATGACCGCGGGCTCGTGGATTTATATCGGCACGCAGGGGATTGTGCAGGGCACGTACGAGACCTTTGTCGAGGTCGGGCGGCAGCATTACCAGGGTGATTTGTCCGGTAAATGGATTCTAACGGCGGGGCTGGGCGGCATGGGCGGCGCGCAGACCCTGGCGGCGACCATGGCGGGGGCAAGCTGCCTGGCGGTGGAATGCCAGGAGAGCCGGATCGAGATGCGGTTGAAGACGCGCTATGTGGACCAACGGGCAGATACGCTGGATGCGGCGCTGGCGATCATCGCGCGGTCGGTGGCCGAGAAGAAGCCCGTATCGGTGGGGCTGCTCGGGAACATCGCGGATGTATTGCCGGAATTGCTGCGCCGGGGCGTGCGGCCTGATGTGCTGACGGACCAGACCTCGGCGCATGACCCGATCAATGGGTATTTGCCGAAGGGCTGGAGCGTGGGGGACTGGATGGCCAGGCGCGAGAGCGACCCGAAAGCCGTGGAGGCCGCGGCGCGCGCCAGCATGGCCTCGCATGTACGAGACATGCTGACTTTCGCGCGGATGGGCGTGCCGACGCTGGATTACGGCAATAACATCCGCCAGATGGCGCGCGAGGAAGGGGTGGGCGATGCGTTCGATTTCCCCGGCTTCGTGCCCGCCTATATCCGACCGTTATTCTGCCGGGGCGTGGGGCCGTTCCGCTGGGCGGCACTTTCGGGCGACCCGGAGGATATCTACAAGACCGATGCCAAGGTGAAGGAATTGATGCCGCATGATACGCATCTGCACCATTGGCTGGACATGGCGCGCGCGCGGATCGCCTTTCAGGGCCTGCCCGCGCGGATCTGCTGGGTGGGCTTGGGCGACCGGCACAGGCTGGGGTTGGCGTTTAATGAGATGGTGGCGCGCGGCGAGCTTTCCGCCCCCGTGGTGATCGGGCGTGACCATCTGGATAGTGGCTCGGTCGCATCGCCAAACCGTGAGACCGAGGCGATGCGCGATGGCTCGGATGCGGTGTCGGACTGGCCGTTGCTGAACGCGCTGTTAAATTGCGCGTCGGGGGCGACCTGGGTTTCGTTGCATCATGGCGGCGGGGTTGGCATGGGGTTCAGCCAGCATTCAGGCATGGTGATCTGCGCCGATGGCACGCCGGAGGCCGCCAAGCGGCTGGCCAGGGTGTTATGGAACGACCCGGCAACGGGCGTGATGCGCCATGCCGATGCGGGGTATGACATCGCGAAGGATTGCGCCCGGCAATTCGGGCTGGATCTGCCGAGTCTGTAACCGATAACCCCCCTACGCGCAGGCGGAGGGGGGTTATCGTGATGGCTCAGATCGCCGCTTCGCCTTTTTCGCCGGTGCGGATGCGGATGGCTTCCTCGACCGAGGAGACGAAGATTTTGCCGTCGCCGATGCGCCCGGTGCGGGCCGCCGTACAAATGGCCTCCACCGCGCGGTCCACGACGTTATCTTCACAGATCACCTCGATTTTAACCTTGGGCAGAAAATCGACCACATATTCCGGGCCGCGATGCTGCTCGGTATGGCCTTTTTGGCGGCCGAAACCCTTGGCTTCGGTGACCGTGATGCCTTGTAGGCCGACCTCCTGGAGTGCGTCTTTTACTTCATCGAGTTTGAATGGTTTGATAATGGCTTCTATCTTTTTCATTTGTCAGACGCCCGCTGAACGGGGCGTTCTCCCTCAAAAATTCATGACACGCCCCATTGCGCACCAACCAACGGTTGGCAGTTTTTTAGATCGCATGTGGCGCGAGATTGGGCAATTGCACTGAATGCAGAACTGGCAGTCATTTCGCGCGCAAGGCGGATGGGGCGTGGATTTGGCGAGGGGTTGGCATTACGTGGTGGCAGGGGCGATATAAGGCCAGACGGAGACGAAGTGATGTCCGCCATGTTGGATGAAGATAAAACGCTGGCCGGGGCTGCGCGGTTGCGGCTGATGCCGGAATTTGGCGCGTTTGCCGGGGTTGTGCCGGTTTTGCCCCAGG
>JAQNCU010000435.1 GCA_029077775.1 Acidocella sp.
AGCCCGGCGGTCCAGAACAACAATAACGGCGTGTCCGGCGTCATGATGATCGCCCCCGTACCCACCAGCAATGTGGCGTTCAACATCGCTGCCGCCATCACCCCGGCCTGGCGGTGCGGGAACAGGCGCTCCCCCGCATCCCACAACAAAACCGAGCCCAAAGCTGCCGCCAGCGGCCCCATGCACCGCACGCCAAGCGCCGTGCCGCCGAACAAAGCCGTGCCCGCCCGGATGAAATACGCCACCATCGGCGGGTGGTCGAAATACCCCGCCTGCAAATGCCGCGACCATAAATAATAATACGCCTCATCCGGGCTCAATGGCAGAGACCCGGCCAGCACCAGCCGCGCCAGCGTCAATGCCGCCAAAACCCCGGCCCAAAGCCGCATGGTCACCGTACCCGCCAGACCAGGGTGGCCGACACCGCATAATTCCACACCACGCCGATCGCCGCGCCCGCCGCCCCGGCCAGCAACCCGCTGCGATGCGCCGCATAAAGTGCCCGCGCGATGCCGATATTCGCCACCGCCCCCAGCCCGCACACCAGCAGAAACAACACCAGCCCGCGCCACGCCCGCGCCCCCTTCAGCCGTTGCGCGCGATAGGTGAGCTGGTTGTTCGCCTGAAAATTCGCCACCATCGCAACAATTGTGCCCAGGCTCTGCGCCGTACCGAACCCCATGCCCGCCCGGCGCGCGCCCTCCAGCACCAGCAAATTCACCACCACGCCAAACGCGCCCACCAGCGCGAACGACAAAAACCGCAACGGCACCATGCCGTGCAAAACCTTGTCGATCACCAGCCCTGCGAATTGCAACAGCACCAATGCATCCAGTTTGCTCGCCCCGGCCAGACGCGGGCGGAATTTATACGCGATCTCGACGATCTTCAGCCGCTCGGGTGCCGCCAAAATCAGATCCAGTAAAATCTTGAATCCCTGCCCCGTCAGGCGCCCGGCCAGACGCTCGAACAAATCCCGCCGCAGCAAAAAAAACCCGCTCATCGGGTCATTCACGGGCGCCCTGGTCACTGCCTGCGCAATCCTGATCCCGGTTGCCGACAACCAGGCCCGCAAGGGTGACCCCAGCCCGGCGGCATCCCCGCCCGCCACATGGCGCGAGCCCACGGCGATATCGGCACCGCCCGCCACCGCCGCCAGCATCAACGGCAGCCGCGTCTCATCATGCTGCATATCGCCATCGATCACCGCGATATAATCCGCCGAGGACGACAACGCCCCCTCGATCACCGCCGAGGACAAACCCCGCCGCCCCACCCTGCGAATACACCGCACCCGCGCATCTGTCCGCGCCAGCGCCCGCACCGCCGCTGCTGTGCCATCCGGGCTGTCATCATCGACGAACACGACCTCCCATTCGACGCCCGCCAGAGCCGCCCCCAATGCCGCCACCATGGGTGCAACATTGGCCCTCTCGTTGAAGCACGGCACAACGATTGTCAGGGTCATCGGGACATGGGCTCGCGGCCAGGGGCAATTATCGCCAGCCCCAAAACGCTCAGAGCGCTTCGAGCACGGCCTCGGCGCGGCTGACATCAAAGCCCCCGGCCTCTTCCACCGCGAGATGCGTGACCACCCCGTTCTCGGTTACCAGCGCGAAGCGTTGGCTGCGCACCCCCAGGCCGCGCGCGACCAGATCCAGCTCCAGCCCCAGCGCCTTGGTAAATACCGCCGAGCCGTCGGCGAGCATGATAATCTCGGCGGTGTTCTGGTCTTTTGCCCAGGCGCCCATCACAAAGGCGTCATTCACCGCCATGCACACCACCTGGTCAACGCCCTTGGCCTTCAACGCCGGCAGATGCTCGACAAACCCAGGCAGATGCTTGGCCGAGCAGGTCGGCGTGAACGCGCCGGGCACGGCGAACATCACGGTCTTTCCGGCCCCGAATAATTCGCCCGTGTCAACCTCGCGCGGGCCCTCGGCGGTTGCCGCCATCAGCTTCAGCACAGGCATCTTGTCGCCAATTTTAATCATCACTTCATCTCCCCGTATTGCATTGCCGCATTTACCTAGACGAAACTCGCAACGCCGGAAAGATCGCCCCCGGCAAGTCCATGCGCCCCCCGGCGGGACTGGCAGGCCGACGGTGTTGGAATATATAGATGATTATGGATACCGCCGAAACACCAACTGCGCACTGGCTGACCGGCCAATTGCTGGTGGCCATGCCCGCCATGCGTCAGACCAGCTTCGCGCAGAGCGTGATCTTCATCTGCGCCCATACCCGGGATGGCGCGATGGGCGTGGTGCTGAACCAGCCGCTGCGCGCGCCTGAATTCGCTCCGCTCCTGGAGCAGCTCGGCATCCAGCCTTGCCCGCCAGCGCGCGCCCTGCCGCTCGGTACCGGCGGCCCGGTCGATGATCATCGCGGCTTCGTCCTGCACTCATCCGATTGGTCGAGCGACGGGAGCATGGTGGTGGATGGCAATTACCTGCTGACCGCCGATTTGGAAATCCTCCACGCCGTGGCGTCGGGCGGCGGCCCTGAGCGCGCCATCATGC
>JAQNCU010000045.1 GCA_029077775.1 Acidocella sp.
TGATGACATCGGTGAAGGCGGCATTGTTTGCGGCGGTGATCTGACCCGTGCGGATGCCGTGCGCGAAGGCAAACATTGCGGCCAGCGTGTCGTTGATCCCGGGCATGACATCCTTGCCATCGGTCAGCACAGGCTGGCCGGAGCGGTTGCGCAAGGCGGTGTGGAGAACGGCGCGATCCTCGGTGGTGTTGATGCGCCGACCGGCGAACATCGCGTCGCGCTTCTGCGTGACCTGCACGGTCTCCACCAGTTGCAGCAGCAAAGCGAGGGTCTCGGTGGTGAGATTGGTTTTAGAGTAATCCAGGAGCAGATCATCGAGTGAGGCTGAGAACGCCGCGAAGCGATCTGGCGATGCGGCGAACAAAGCGCGCATGTCAGGGATGGGGGCGGCTTTGAGTTGGGTCCAGATATCCGACATTCAGGCACTCCGATGTTGGGCTAAAGCGGCGGCGGCGGCGGCGAGGCTGGTGATGCTGCCCCAGTCACCAGCTTCGATGGCGGTGCGGGAGACCATCCAGGAGCCGCCGACGCACAGCACGTTGGGCAGTTTGAGATAGCGCGGCGCGGAATCCAGCGTGATGCCGCCTGTGGGGCAGAATTTAAGCTGGGGCAATGGCGATGATAAAGCCGCGAGGAAGGCCGCCCCGCCCGCAGGTTCGGCGGGGAAAAATTTGGCGAATTGATAGCCGCGTTCGATCAGCGCCATGGCCTCAGAGGCCGTGGCGATGCCGGGCAAGGGCGCGATGCCCGCCTGTGCCGCCGCATCTAATAACCTGGTTGTGGCACCTGGGGAGACGGCGAAGCGCGCACCCGCCTGGGCGGCATGCGTGTATTGGGACGGCTCGATGACGGTGCCGACGCCGACAATGGCGTCTGGCACCTCGGCGGCGATGGCGCGAATGGCGTCAAGCCCCGCCGCGGTTCGCAAGGTGATCTCGATTACGGGCAACCCGCCCGCCACCAAGGCACGGGCCAGCGCCACGGCGTGGCGCACATCCTCGATGATCACGACCGGGATGACCGGTGCGGCGCGGAGGATCGCCTCCAATCCGTTTTGCACGCTCATGCCATGACCTTTGCGAAAATGCTCGCACCGGTATCGGCGGTGCCGACGAGATGGCGGAACGCGCCGAACAGCTCCCGCCCGACGCCGACATGGTTGGCTGAGAGATCAGCCCGCACCGGGTCGCGGGCGGCAAATTCGGCGGGGTCGACCAGCACGGTCAGGGTTCCTTTGACGCCATCGACACGGATGAGATCGCCATCTCGGATTTTGCCGATGGCGCCAAAATCAGCAGCCTCCGGCGTCACATGGATGGCGGCGGGGACCTTGCCGGAGGCACCGGAGAGGCGGCCATCGGTGACCAGTGCTACCTTGAAACCCTTATCCTGTAACACGCCGAGCGGTGGCATCAGCTTGTGCAGTTCCGGCATACCATTGGCCTTTGGGCCTTGGAAACGCACCACGACCACGCAATCCTGGTTGAGTGCGCCCGCACGGAAGGCGGCCTGCACATCTTCCTGGGAGGCAAAGACCATGGCGGGTGCCTCGATAACGTGACGCTCAGGCACGACCGCCGAGATTTTCATGATCGCGCGGCCAAGCGGGCCATCCAGCACTTTGAGACCGCCGCTGGCCTGGAAGGGGTTGTTTAAACCGCGCAGCACGGTGTCATCCCCGCTTTGGCCAGCGGCCTCGCGCCAAATTACCTGGCCTTGCGCATCCAGCCCCGGTTCGGTGGCGTAGGCCTGGAGCCCGGTGCCGAAAATGGTTTTCACATCCGCGTGCAGCAGCCCCGCCGCCAGCAATTCGCGGATCAAAAACCCCGTGCCGCCAGCCGCCTGGAAATGGTTCACATCCGCCTTGCCATTCGGATAGATGTGGCACATCAGCGGCGTGACGGCGGCGAGATCGGCGAAATCATCCCAAATCAGCACGATCCCCGCCGCCTGGGCCATCGCCACCAGATGCAGCGTGTGGTTGGTCGAGCCGCCAGTGGCCAGAAGCCCGATAATCGCATTGGCAAAGACTCGCTCATCGAGCATCAAACCGACCGGCGTGTAGTCATTCCCGGTAGCGGTGATGCCCATGGCCCGGCGCGCGGCCTCATGCGTCAAAGCATCCCGCAGCTTGGTGTTGGGGTTGACGAAGGCGGCACCGGGCAGATGCAGGCCCATGATCTCCATCATCATCTGGTTGGTGTTGGCGGTGCCGTAGAATGTGCAGGTGCCGGGGCCGTGATATGATTGGCTTTCAGCCTCCAGCAGGTCCGCCCGGCTGACCTTGCCTTGCGCGTAAAGCTCCCGGATACGGGATTTTTCGGCATTGGGCAGGCCGGAGGTCATCGGCCCGGCGGGGATGAAAACGGCGGGCAAATGCCCGAAAGACAGCGCCCCGATAACCAGGCCGGGGACGATTTTATCACAAATGCCCAAATACACCGCCGCGTCGAAGGTTTGGTGAGACAGCGCGATGGCGGTGGAAAGGGCGATGACATCCCGGGAAAATAGCGAAAGCTCCATCCCCGCCTCGCCCTGGGTGATGCCGTCGCACATTGCGGGCACGCCGCCCGCGACCATGGCAACACCCCCCGCCGCCCGGGCGGCGGCGCGGATCAGATCTGGGAAACGCTCATAAGGCTGGTGGGCGGAGAGCATGTCGTTATAGGCAGTGACGATGGCGAGGCTGGCGCCGTCACCAACACGCAGAACGGCTTTGTCACCTGGCGCGCAGGCGGCGAAGCCATGCGCCTGGTTGGCGCAGCCCAAAACCCGACGCTGGGGCGATTTGCTGGCGGCAGCGGCGATGCGGGCGAGATAGCTTTGCCGGCCAGGTTTGCTGCGCGCGACGATGCGCGCCGTGACGTCCGCGAGCATTTTATGAACCATTGGCTATTCCCCTTTGCCTGATGCAATCATGGGCACCAGAAAATGTCAGCCGGTGGCGTGCGCGCCAGCGCCACACGGACCGGCATATCAAGTACCGGCCCCGGTGCCAGCGCCGCATCTAGGACCGCGCGTTTGCCCGCCCCTTCAATATGCAGCGCGAGATAATGAGCCGTTTGGAGCGCCGCCCATGTCAGCGTAACCCGAGGTTCGCCTGCCTGCGGCGCGTTGATCCGTTCCAGCATATGGGGACCGTGAAGTGCGAATGAAAGCCGGTCGCCGCCGGGGAAAAACGATGCCGTGTGACCATCCAGCCCCATGCCCAGCACCACGGCGGCAAATGGCAAGGGGAGCACGGCAAGTGAGCCCTCATCGGCGGTGGCCAGTGGCAGAAAGGCGGCGGCGGCGGCGCGGTTTTGCAGCAGGGTTTGGCGCACCAGCCTGGCATTGCTGCGCGACGAGGTCTCAGACACGCAGCGGTCGTCGACCAAGGTGATGATCACGCGGGACCAGTCAAGCTCCTCAGACCGCAAAGCGACGAAAAACCGGGTCGGCGTGGTGCCGCCGGAGACCGCGAGGGCCGCGACAGGCTGGGTGGCGAGAGGCTGGGCGGCGAGGCGGTGGCGCAACGCAGCCGCCACGGCAGCGGCCAGGGCGGTGGCCAGCGCCTCCGGGTTGGCAAATTCACGCAATGGTTTCAACCCATGTACGGCCGTCACGCTCGATCAAGGCAATGGCGGCACTTGGCCCCCAGGTGCCCGCCGTATAGGATTTGGGTGGTTCGGCGGCGTTGGACCAGATTTGCAAAATCGGGTCGATCCAGCTCCATGCCGCTTCGACCTCGTCACGCCGCATGAACAAGGTCTGATCGCCGCGCACCACATCCAGCACCAGGCGCTCATAGGCGTCGGGGTTACGCCCGCCAAACGCGGTGGCGAAGCTCATATCGAGCGGCACCAGGCGCAGGCGCATACCCCCTGGGCCGGGGTCTTTGCTCATCAGCCATAATTTCACACCCTCATCGGGTTGCAGCCTGATCACCAGCCGGTTTGCCTCGATCCGCCCGGCGGCGGCGGCGAATACCGAATGCGGAATGGGGCGGAAATTGATGACGATTTCAGATACGCGCGAGGGCAGGCGTTTGCCCGTGCGCAGGTAAAACGGTACGCCCGCCCAGCGCCAATTCTGCACCTCGGCTTTGATGGCAACAAATGTTTCAGTGGTGCTGGATTGATCGCCCAGCTCATCGAGATATCCGGGCACAGGCCCGCCCGCTTGCGCGCCCGCGCGATACTGCCCGCGCACGATGTTATGGCCACATAACAGGTCGGTATCGAGCTTTTTCAGGGATCGCAGAACCTTAAGTTTTTCGTCGCGCACAGCATCGGCGCCAAGAATGGCGGGCGGCTCCATGGCCACCAGACATAATAATTGCAGCATGTGGTTCTGCACCATGTCGCGCAGCGCCCCGGCCGTGTCGTAATACCCTGCCCGCCCTTCAACGCCGAGGCTTTCCGCGACTGTGATCTGGACATGGTCGATATGCGCCGCGTTCCACAATGGCTCGAACAAGCCATTGGCGAAGCGCAAGGCGAGCAAATTCTGCACCGCCTCTTTACCCAGGTAATGGTCGATGCGGTAGACCCGGTCCTCGGGGAATACTGCCCCCACGGCGTCGTTCACGGCCCGCGCGGAGGCTAAATCTTTGCCGATGGGCTTTTCCACCACCACCCGCGCCTGGTCACCCGCAAGGCCGAACCGGCCCAGCCGCTCACAGATGGCGCCGAACAAATTGGGCGCGGTGGCGAGGTAGAACACATGCACACGGCCCGCATAGGCGGCCAGCGCCCCGGCCAGCCTGTCCCACCCGGCATCGCCGTCGGCATCGGCCTGGATATAGCTGATGCGCGCCAGAAAATGCGCCAGCGTTGCCGCCGCCTCATCCGATGGGGCGACATGATCGGCGATCGCCTTACGGGCCTGGGCGACATAGGCCGCCTTGTCCAGCGCCCCGCGTGAGACCCCGATGATCGACGCCTCGGCAGGCAATTGCCCGGCAATGTCCCTCTGGAACAGCGCCGGGAGCAATTTCCGGCGGGCCAGATCCCCCGTGGCACCGAACACGACGAGAACAAAGGGCACAACTTGTATCACGCGGCTGGTCATCACTGTGGTAACATCCATAAGGTCATGATCGGTAAAGCAAGCACGGGCAGACAAGGCGGCTTTCGGGAACACGGGGCAAAGCCACTTTGCCAGCTTTTCGATGGTTGGCATACCGGCAGGCATTTCGCACCGAGAATTTTTGCCGCATCCGGGCTTGGCCTTGGGGCGTTTGCCTGTGGTGATTTCAACGATGTTTCATACACCACCGCGTTTTATCATCATTATTTCAAAAGTCTCTAAACATCCAGGATTTCAAGGAATCCGCTTGTATTTTTCACCAACTTGACGGCTGAAAAAAACCCCGATAGCACGGGCGTATGAAACCAACAGGTTTCCTTCGCCGCGCTGTCCCCGTGTTGCTTGTCCTCGCGGCGCCTATTGCACTCACAGGGTGTGAGGTTGGGCCCGATTATCATGCGCCTGCTGCACCTGTGGCACCGCTTACGCCGGCCAAGCTTCCGGCAGCCACCGCGAAGGCAGGCGGTGTGGCGCAGAATTTTGTGTCAGATGCCGACATCAGCGGCGATTGGTGGACGCTCTATCATAGCCCGGAGCTAAACGCGCTGATCACCGCTGCGTTTGCCCATAACCCGACGCTGGATGCCGCGCAGGGCAATTTGCTGGAAGCGCAGGAGACTGTGCGCGAGGCTGAGGGCGTTCTGGTACCCACGGTTTCGGGCAGCCTTCAGGCGGAGCGGGTGAAAGACTCCGCCGCCCAGTTCGCCGGGCAAGGCACGTCCACCACGGCGACGGTAGCGCCCTTTACGCTCTATAACGCCTCGCTCAGCGTCTCATACGCACTCGATGTTTGGGGCGGGGCGCGGCGTGATCTGGAGAGCCTGAACGCACAGGAACAATATCAGCGTTATGAGCTTGAGGCCGCGTATTTGTCGCTGACCGCCAACATCGTGACCGGAGCCGTGACCGAAGCCTCGTTGAACGCACAGATCGCTGACACGCAAAATGTTATCGCGGCTGAAGAGCACGAACTTTCCATCATTAAAACTCAGGTCGATCTGGGTGGCGTGGCACCCGCCAATGTGCTGAGCCAGGAGGCCACACTCGCCGCGTCCGAGGCGACATTACCGCCGCTGGAAGCGCAACTGGCGCAGGCGCGCAACCAACTTGCCACCTATGTCGGCAGCTTGCCTGGGAATTTTCATGAGGCCGATTTTACCCTGGCGGATTTGCATCTGCCGGCCGATCTGCCGGTCAGCCTACCATCTTCCATTTTGGCGCAGCGCCCGGACATCGCCGCCGCCGCCGCGCAACTGCATGCGGCCTCAGCGAATATTGGCGTGGCGGATGCGCAAATGCTGCCGCAGGTGACGTTGTCGGCTGGTATCGGCCATGAATCACTCACCACGGGCGCATTGTTCACGCCGCAGACCTTGCTGTGGAGTCTGGTCAGCGGCCTGACCCAGCCGATTTTTGAGGGTGGGCAGCTTGCTGCCAAGCGCAAGATCGCGCTCGCCGCGTTGCAGGTTTCCGGCGCGCAATATCAGAACACCGTGCTGGTGGCGTTTCAGAATGTGGCGGACGCCTTGCAGGCTCTGCAATATGACGCGATCACCCTGAACGCCGCGCAAGCCGCCGCCGATGCCGCCGCGAAAAGTCTGGCTGTGACGCAGGACCAATACAGGCTCGGCGCGCAGCCGTTTACCGCCGTGCTGGTCGCGCAGACCACTTATCAGAACGCCGCGATTGCACAGGTAAAAGCCAGTGCGGCCCGGCTTGCCGATACCGCTGCCTTGTACCAGGCGCTGGGTGGCGGGTGGTGGCATCGCGCCGATGTCAAGGTTGCTTGTTGCGGACTCATTCCATGAGAGAGATGAAATTATGAGCAAGGCTCGGGGCCTGACGCTGCGGATGGTCGTCATGCTGGTCATTGTCGCCATTGTCTTCGGCGGCGTGTTTGGCTGGGGCTATGTGCGGGGTATCTTTATCGCCAAATTCCTCGCCGGGTTCGGCAACCAGACTCAAACGGTCGCCACCATCATCGCACCCACCTCCACATGGCAGACTCAGCTTAAATCTGTCGGCAGCCTGACGGCGGTGAATGGCGCGAGTATTTCGGCGGAGACCGCGGGCATTGTCGATAGCATCAAGTTCCAGTCCGGGACTGACGTGCCAGCCGGGGCGCTGTTGGTTACTTTACGCCCCAATAACGATGATGCGGTGCTGGCACAGCTAAAAGCGCAGGAATCGCTCGACCAGATTACCTATGATCGCGATGTCAAACAGTTTGCCGCCGACGCCATTGCCAAGGCGCAGCTTGATACCGACAGTGCCAATCTCGCCGCCATCCGGGCGCAGGTGCAGGCGCAGCAGGCTTTGATGGACGAGAAGAAGATCCGCGCGCCCTTCGCCGGGCGGCTGGGGATCAGGCAGGTTAACCTCGGCGAGTATCTCCCGGTCGGCACGCCAATTGTCACGCTACAACAGCTCAACCCGCTATTCGTGGATTTTTATCTGCCGCAGCAGGCGCTCTCGCAGATCAGTGTCGGGCAGAGCGTTGATGTCGCGGTGGATGCATTCCCGGGTAAAATCTTCACCGCGAAAATCTCATCGATCAATTCCGTGGTGGATACCGCGACCCGAAATGTGCAGGTCCGCGCCACACTGGCCAACGATGGCCTGACCTTGCGCCCGGGGATGTTTGCCACCATCAGCATCGGCGTTGGAGCACCCCAAAAGTTGGTGACGCTGCCGCAGACCGCGATCACTTTCAACCCTTATGGCTCCACCGTGTTTGTGGTTACGCACGGCAAGGATGCCAAGGGCAAGGCTGATCTGGTCGCGCATTCGGTGTTTGTGACCACGGGCGATACGCGCGGTGACCAGATTGCGGTGCTGACCGGCTTAAAAGCCGGGGAACAGGTGGTTACCGCTGGCCAGCTTAAGCTGCGCAACAACACGCCGGTGGCGATAAACAATGTTGTGCAGCCGCCCGATGACGCAAACCCGAACCCGCCGAACGAATAACGCCGATGAAACGTCTCACCGATCTGTTTATAACCCGCCCCGTGCTCGCCATCGCGGTCAGCGTGTTGATTCTGGTGCTCGGCATGCGCGCTGTCGGCTCTCTGCCCGTACAGGAATACCCCGAGACCGAGAACGCGACGATCACCATCACCACCACCTATCCCGGTGCCTCGCCCGATGTGGTGGCGGGCTTTGTCACCACGCCGATTGAGCGCGCCGTGGCTGCTGTTAACGGGATCGACTATATGACCTCGTCCAGCCAGACGAGCACGAGCACGATCACCATCAACCTGATTTTGAACCACAACCCCGATAGCGCGCTGACCGAGATCAGCGCCAAGGTCAATTCCGTTCTGAACCAGTTGCCCACGGGCGCGCAACAGCCTGTGCTGGTTCTGCAGATCGGCCAGACGCTCGATGCGATGTATATCGCGTTCCGCAGCACGGTTCTGGCACCCAACCAGATCACTGATTACGTCACCCGCGTGGTTGAGCCACGTTTGCAGGCGGTGCCGGGCGTGCAGACAGCGGAGGTTTTGGGCGGGCAGAATTTCGCCATGCGCGCCTGGCTGAACCCCGAGAAACTGGCGGCCTATGGGCTTACCGCCTCGGATGTGTATAGCGCGCTTGCCAACAATGATTTCATTGCTCCCTTGGGTAACACCAAAGGCCAGATGACCGAGATCACGCTGAATGCCTCCACGGGGCTGCACACCACGGCAGCGTTTAAAAACCTGATCATCAAACAGGCAAATGGCGCGATCATCCGGCTGCGGGATGTCGCCAAGGTCGAGATGGGGGGTGATAATTACGACCAGCACATAACATTCGATAATAACCAGGGTGTGTATATCGGCATTCAGGTTGCCCCTGATGCAAATTTGCTCGACGTGATCAAGGGTGTGCGTGACCAGCTTCCTAACATCCAGGCCGATCTGCCATCCGGGTTGAACGCCACCATCGTCTATGACTCCACGAATTTCGTGAACGCCTCGATCCATGAGGTGCTGCTGGCGCTGGGCGAATCGTTGATCATCGTGATCCTCGTGGTGTTCGCCTTCCTGGGTACCCCGCGATCAGTCATGATCCCGGTTATCGCCATTCCGCTCTCGCTCATAGGCACCTTTGCGATGATGGCGGCACTCGGCTTCTCGATCAACCTGCTGACGCTGCTCGCCCTCGTGCTCGCTATTGGGCTGGTGGTGGATGATGCGATCATCATCGTGGAAAATGTCAACCGCCATCTCGATGATGGCGAACCGCCACTGCTCGCCGCGAGGCAGGCCGCAGGTGAGCTTGCCGGGCCCATCATTGCGATGACGGTGGTATTGATCGCGGTTTATATCCCGATCGGGTTTCAATCCGGCCTGACCGGTGCCTTGTTTACCGAGTTCGCGTTCACGCTGGCCGGTGCGGTGACCATCTCCGCGATCATCGCGCTTTCACTCACGCCGATGCTCAGTTCACGCTTTTTGAAACGCATCGACCGCGAGACACCGAATCTCGATGCGCGTCTCGTCGGCTTTATCGACCGGCGCTTCGGCGAGGTTCACAGGCTTTATGTCAGGCTGCTCAAAAACAGCCTTAACACCGTACCTGTCACGCTGGTATTCGCCGCCATCATCCTGGGTAGCATCTACTTCCTCGCCGCCGGTGCCAAGAGCGAATTGGCGCCGCAGGAGGATGAGGGGGCCGATATTCTGTTCATGACCCCGGCCCCGGATGCAACCATGACCCAGAACGCGATGTGGGATACGCATCTGAACGCGCTGGTGCTGAAGCATAGTCCGGTTGCCCACACGTTTAACATCGACGTGCCGGGGACGGATATTCTGGGGGCGGTGTTCAAGCCCTGGGGCGATCGCGACAAAACAGCCGATCAGATGCAGACCATCCTGCAAAATGACGGTGACACGGGTGATGCCGGTCAGCAGGTGGCGGTATTCCAGCCCCCGCCTCTGCCGGGCTCATCCGGTCTGCCTGTGGATTTTGTGATCAAGTCGACCGATGATTTCTCGCAGATTTATCCATCCAGCCAGGCGTTGCTCGCCGCCGCGCTAAAAAGCGGGCGCTTCATCTTCCTGCAAAGCGATCTGAAGCTCGACCAGCCGCAGGCCAACATCAATATCGACCGCGCCAAAGCCGCCGAGCTTGGCCTGAATATGTCCGATATCGGCGCGGCGTTGGCCGAGGCGCTGGGTGGTGGCTATGTGAATTATTTCAGCCTCGATGGGCGGTCCTATAAGGTCATTCCGCAGGTGGAGCGCAAAGCCCGGCTTAATGTGTCGGACCTGAGCAATTACTATATCGCCTCGGTCAACGGGATTAATGTGCCGCTGTCGTCGGTTGCGACCATTTCGACCAGTGTGATCCCGGAATCCATCAATCACTTCCAACAACAAAACTCTGCCACCATCCAGGGCGTTGCCGCGCCCGGTGTCAGCCAGGCAGAGGCGTTGAAAACCCTGCAAGACCTCGCCGCCACCATCCTCCCGCCAAATGACACCGTCGATTATGGCGGCGAGATGCGCCAATACGTGCAGGAGAATAGCGGCTTTATCGTTACCTTTGCGTTTGCCGTCATCATCATCTTCCTGGCACTCTCGGCCTTGTTCAATTCCTTCCGCGATCCGCTTATCATTCTGGTCTCGGTGCCGTTATCAATTGCGGGGGCACTTATTTTTATCTATCTTGGCTTTGGCGGCCTCACGATGAATATCTACACAGATGTCGGGTTGGTGACGCTGATGGGGCTGGTAAGCAAGCACGGCATTCTGATCGTCGAAGTTGCGAACGAGGCCCGGGCCGCAGGGTCGTCTAAGCGTGAAGCGATCGAACATGCCGCCTCCATCCGGCTGCGGCCCATTTTGATGACGACCGCCGCCATGGTGCTCGGCGTGTTGCCGTTGATTTTCGCCTCCGGCGCCGGTGCCGCCGCGCGCTTCAACATGGGCATGGTGATCGCGGGCGGGCTTTCCATCGGCACGATGTTTACGCTTTTTGTGCTGCCTGCGGTTTACCTCGTGCTTTCGGGCGCGAAAACCGTTACCTCCGAATCCGCTCGGTAGGATTTTCAGAGCCCGCATTACCAAGACCATCAACAAATAGGCCAATCGCACGGGCAACCGGGTCCGCGGCCATGGGCGGAATGCGACCGGAGAGGGCAATGCTGGCCAGGCCCTGCACCAGCGCCCGGCAGGCCAGAATGGCGGCGTCAACCTCGTCGGTGACGAGGCCGCGGACCCGCTCCGCAAGGATCAGATACGTCGCGTTTACGGTATCAAAGTCAGTATTACCGTAATTTTCGCTGAACATCAGACGGTACAAACCCGGGTTAGCCCGGGCGAAGGCAACGAACGCCATGCCCTGTGCAACCAAGGCGGCGCGGGGGTCTGGTTGCGCATCCGCCGATACCAATGCAGCCGCGAGCCCGCGAAACCCGTCTGCGGCCACCGCCGCGAGCAGCGCCGCTTTGTCCGGGAAGTGCCGGTACGGTGCCATCGCCGAAACCCCCACGGCACGTGCAACGGCGCGAAGGCTGGGCTCGGCACCATCTGTCTCCAGCATGGCGAGGGCCGCGGTGACCAGGCGCGCGCGCAGGTCGATGGCAGTGTCAGAATGATTCACTTGGCAAGGCTCTGTTTACAGTGTAAGCAATCCATCATGCTTACATTGTAAACCAAAAGGATGAACCGTGCTATGGCATCGAGACAGATAATATCGGGCGTGCATGTTATCGCGATGGGCAACGCGAATGGCTTTCTCATCGAGGCGCCGGACGGGCTGACGCTGATCGATGCCGGGTTTCCCGGCAAGGAGGCAACGGTTCTGGCCGCCATTCAGGCGCTTGGCCGGTCGCCCGAAGATTTGCGACACCTGATCCTCACGCATGCCCACCCCGATCATATCGGCTCGGCGGCAGCCATTGTGCGGGCCACCGGCGCGCGCCTTTATGCCCATGCGCTCGACCAGTCGCTGGTGGAAACCGGCGGGCCCTTCCGGCCCATGCAGGCGGCACCCGGAACGCTGCGGCGGGTGCTGTGCCGGGTGCTGTTCGACCCCGCCGCGCGCACGGTGCCTATTAAGGTCGATCAGACGATAAGTGACGGTGAGATCTTGCCCATCGCGGGCGGGATTGAGGTGTTCCACGTGCCCGGCCATTGCGCGGGCCAGGTGGCGCTGCTGTGGCTGCCGGGGCGCATGTTGTTTGCAGCTGATGTGTTCATGAACATGATGGGGCTGGGCGACCCGATCGGCTTCGAATCCCTGGAGACGGGTCGGGCAAGCCAGAAACGTCTGGCGGGGTTGCATTTCGACGCGATCGGCTTCGGCCACGGCGCGGTGATACAGCGGGATGCGATGGCTAAGCTCAAAGAAGCAACCGCATAATACCAGCTGGCCTAAAGAATGACTCTTTGCGGGCAGCAAGCGCTTCTTTTTGTGAACAAAAAGAAGCAAAAAA
>JAQNCU010000046.1 GCA_029077775.1 Acidocella sp.
AAGCGCGCACGCTCCTCAGGGCTGCCGTCAATCGCCTGCAACACCAACCCGGCCTTACCCGCCGCCAGCCACGCCCGCGCCTTCTCAAAGCCCGAGATCGCGGCACCACCCCGGCGCGCCAGCCCGATCAGATCGAAAATCCGCTGCCGCAACAACGCGACCACCCGGGCACGCAGATCAGGCGGCACGCTCACCTGGCATTTCGCGGTCCGCGCGAACAGATTGCGCTGCAAAGCTGTTTCTAGCACATCGCCCGCCGCACTCAACCACATCCCGCGCCCGGGCAGGGTTGCGCTTACGTCGAACACCAATTGGCGCTCAGGCCCCACGACAAAACGCAACATGCATTCACGCGCGAAACGCTCCCGTCGCACCAGACAACGCCGTAATGGGCCGGACTCCGGCCCGTCCTCGGGTTCCGGGATCGGCGTCGCGTCGGCGGGGTCAGGCTGCGTTGCCATCCTCCTCGAACCAATGCGCGCGCGCCGCCATGATGATCTCGTTGGCTGCATCCTCGGTCAGTGCCTCGGCCCCGACGATTTCCACCAGCTCGTCGCCTGCGAGGTCGGCCAGATCGTCGAGTGACTTCACGCCCTTCTCGCCCAACGCGATCAGATCCTTGGCACTCAGCGCCTCGATCGCCGCGATCTCATCGGAGACCCCAAGTGCGATGCGCTTTTCCTCCTGCTCACCGGCCTGGCGGGCCAATGTTGCCTCAGCGCGGCGCTGCAGCTCAGCGGCGACGGTTTCATCGAAACCCTCGATCGCGGCGATTTCATCCAACGGCGTCATGCTCAAATCCTCTATTGTCTCGAAACCCTCGGCAACCAGCAGCCCGGCGATCACGTCATCCACGTCCAGCGCCTCAACGAACAGCCCGGTCTTGCGACGGAACTCCTCCTGGCGGCGCTCGCTCTCCTCGGCTTCGGTCAAAATGTCGATGTCCCACCGTGTTAGCTGCGAGGCAAGGCGCACATTCTGCCCGCGCCGGCCGATGGCAAGGCTAAGCTGGCTATCGGGCACCACCACCTCAACCCGCCCGGCTTCCTCGTCCATCACCACTTTGGACACTTCCGCCGGGGCCAGCGCGTTGACCACGAAGGTCGCGACATTGGGCGACCAGGGAATGATGTCGATTTTTTCGCCCTGCAATTCCGCCACCACCGCCTGCACGCGCGAGCCGCGCATACCGACACAGGCACCCACCGGGTCGATGCTTTGATCGCGCGAGATCACGGCCATTTTCGCGCGGCTGCCCGGATCGCGGGAGACCGCCTTGATCTCGATGATGCCATCGTAAATTTCGGGCACTTCCTGCGCGAATAATTTAGCAAGGAAGCCCGGATGCGTGCGTGAGAGAAAAATCTGCGGCCCGCGTTGTTCCTCGCGCACGTCGTAAATAAACGCGCGCACCCGGTCGCCATTACGCAAATTCTCACGCGGGATGGTCTCATCACGCCGCAGCAGCGCCTCCGCGCGGCCGAGATCGACCATCAGATTGCCGTATTCCGTGCGTTTGACCACACCGTTGATGATCTCGCCGATCCGGTCTTTGAATTCGTTGAACTGCTTGGCCCGCTCATATTCCCGCACCCGCTGGACGATGACCTGTTTGGCGGTCTGCGCCGCGATGCGCCCAAAATCGATCGGCGGCAGCGGGTCGACGATGAACTCGCCCACGGCCTTTTCTGGTGCGAATTTTTTTGAAATCGCTACCGGGATCTGCGTCTCCTCGTTCTCCACCACCTCCACGATCTCGGTCCAGCGCGAGAGCCGCACATCGCCGGTCTTGCGGTCGATGGTGGCGCGGATATCCTTCTCATGCCCGTATTTGGCGCGGCCAGCTTTCTGGATGGCCTGCTCCATGGCCTCCAGCACATCGTCGCGCTCGATCGATTTTTCACGCGCGACGGCATCGGCGACGATGAGCAGTTCAGGGCGGTTGACGGCGGTGTCCATGTCGGTTTCCAGTTATCAGGTTGCGGTGGTCACGTCTGTGCAGGCGTTTCGGCGCGCCATCCCGGCGCAAATTCTCATTGTATGGGGCCTGGCCGGGTGGTGAAGGCGATCAGCGCGTCGGTTAAAATCAGTTTGGCTTTTTTGATGTCGGGTCGCTTCAGGCTGATCACCTCGCCGCCATCGATTTTCATCTGAACCGTATCGGCATCGGCACCGACGAGCACGCCGGTGAAGCGTTTGCGCCCGCCTGGGCCGGGGAAGTTCAGCTCGATCTTGGCCTCGAACCCGGCATAGGCGACAAAATCCTTTGTGCGCGTCAGGGGCCTGTCGATCCCTGCGGAGCTGACCTCCAGCGTCCAGGCGGAGCTGATCGGGTCCTCCACATCCAGCACAGCCGAGAGCAAATGGCTGATCGCCGTGCAATCATCGAGGGTGAAAACCGCCCCATCGGCCCTATCCGCCATAATCTGCACCGTGGGGGATTCGGTGCCCATCACCTGCACGCGCACAAGTTCATACCCTTGAGCCTCCAGCGGTGCCGCGATGATATCGGCGATCCGGCCTTCAAGGCCGGTATGTTGCGGTCGTGTCTCGGTCATGGCGTCTAGGCGGTATCCATCAAGCAAAAACCGTTAAGCAAGAAAGCAATAAAAAAGGCGGCCCGTTAGGGCCACCCTGGAAATTTGGGCTTTAATTTTTTTTACCATACGGGAACGCCCCCGGAAATGCAAACCCGGCTGCCGGGGCGGCGCCGCGCTTGGGTGCGCACATTGCGCCGCGCCGCCGAGGCCGTTACAGGCGAGTCATGGTGAAGGCGGCAATGCCGGTCATAATGCGTTTCGGGGCCAGCCTTTTCACCCTGGCCGTGATCGGGCTGTTTATCTTTATGTATCGGGTCCTACCGGGGGCCTATTTCCACGTTTTATATTGGTTGGGTGATACGCCGTATCGCTACCCTTTCCTCGACCTTGAGAGCATCATGCGGGCACGGATCTGTGCGGGTCAGGGCATAAATGTATACCTTACCAATCCGTGCATGGGCGGGTCGTTCAATTATTCGCCGTTGATGATCAGCCCGTTCTGGCCCGTGATCGGCCCTGATCACCGTGTCGGCGTCGGGCTTTTCATCCTGGCGGCCTATGCGGGTGCGCTGTCGCTACTGCCACCGCCGGATCGGCTGGCCGCCCCAGAGCGCGATGACTCTAGGTCCGCTCGTTTTGCGAGCGAACCTAGAGTCTGAATCGCCCTCTAGATATTTCGGTAGAGCCGGATTCAGACCCTTGATCGGATCGCGAAGCGATTCGATCAAGGATCATCCGGGTCTAGCGGTGCGCTGCGCGGCGGCGATATCTCCGGCGGTGATCTTTGGCGCTGAGCGCGGTAATATCGACCTGTTCATTTTTGCCCTCATGGTGCTGGGCGTGGCGGCTTGCTGCCGCCAGCCTCCCGCATTGCGTTTGGCGGGCTATCTGTTGGTCACGGCGGCGGCAATGTTGAAGTTCTACCCTGCGGCGGCGCTGGTGCTGGTTTTGCGCGAAAAATTGAGGTTGATGCTTGTCTGCGCCGCCACTCTGGCCATTCTGGCGTGCCTGTATCTCGTGCTATATGCAGGTGGCACGGTCACGGCGATCAGAACCCTGCCGGGCGGGCCGCCCTTCGGATACTGGTTCGGCGCGTCGAACGCCGCAATCGGCACGGCGCTTTTGCTGCTGTCCCCTGGGATCAACCTTGATCCGGACATTGCCGCCTACCGCGCCGTGCTGGATTCGGGGCGGGTGTTTCAAATGGCGAAGACGGGGATTTTCATCATGGAGATCGCGGCCCTGGCGCTCGCCATCCGCATCGCGGCACGGCGGCCTTATGCTGAGCCCGCATCCGCACAGCACGCCTTCATGCTGGCGGGTGCGGCCATTTTGTGCGTGTGTTTTTTCGCGGCCCAGAATGTCGTCTACCGCGAGGTCTACGCGCTTATGATCCTGCCGGCATTATCCGGGCAACGGCACTGGCTCGAAGCTGGCATCATTGCTTTGCTATGGGAGGAAGCCCTGCGGCGCGTCGTCGCCAGCTTTGCCACCGGCTTGTTCGGTATTTCCCATGGCGCATGGATCGAAATCGGCTTTTGGGTTCTGCGGGAAACGCTGTGGTGGTGGGTAATCATCGAACTCGGCGCGATCCTGGTTTCATTCATGCGCCGCCGGGCTGTTGAGCTCTCTGCCGCCGCATAAACAACGGGGGCATAAGCCCCCGCTTTTTCCGAGATAAAGCGCGCAATCAGGCGGAGTAATACATCTCGAACTCAACCGGGTGAGGGGTGTGCTCGAAACGGTACACATCCTTCCATTTCAATTCGATATAGCTCTCGATCTGCTCCTTGGTGAACACATCGCCCGCCAGCAGGAAGGCGTGGTCCGCGGCCAGCGCGCCCAAAGCTTCGCGCAGGCTGCCGCAAACGGTGGGGATATCTTTCAGCTCCTCGGGCGGCAGATCGTAAAGGTCCTTGTCCATCGGGTCACCCGGGTGGATCTTGTTCTTGATCCCGTCCATCGCCGCCATGGCCACGGCTGAGAACGCCAGATAGGGGTTCGCTGTCGGGTCGGGGAAGCGCACTTCAACGCGCTTGGCCTTCGGGCTGGTGGTGTACGGAATACGGCACGAGGCCGAGCGGTTACGCGCCGAATAGGCCAGCAGCACAGGCGCCTCGAAGCCCGGGATCAACCGCTTATAGCTGTTGGTCGAGGGGTTGGTGAAGGCGTTGATCGCCTTGGCGTGCTTGATGATGCCGCCAATCGCATACAGGCACATCTCGGACAGATCGGCATAGCCATTGCCCGCAAAAAGCGGCTTGCCGGATTTCCAGATGGAAATATGCGTATGCATGCCAGAGCCGTTATCCCCATAGATCGGCTTGGGCATGAAGGTCGCCGTTTTGCCGTAGGAATGCGCGACGTTATGTACGCAGTATTTATAAATCTGCATCTGGTCGGCCATGGTGGTCAGCGTGCCGAACCTGGTGCCAAGCTCGTGCTGGGATTGTGCGACCTCATGATGGTGTTTCTCGATCGGCAGGCCCATCTCACCCATCGCGGAGAGCATTTCGGCGCGCAAATCGGAATCACCATCCACAGGCGGCACCGGGAAATAGCCCCCCTTCACGGCGGGGCGGTGACCCATATTACCTTCCGGGTAGTCCTTCATCGAGGAGCCTGGGCCCTCGATCGAATCAACCTGATACGTGCCGAAATTGCCGCCGGTGCCGAACTTAACCGAATCGAAGATAAAAAACTCCGCCTCGGCACCGATGATCACGGTATCGCCGATGCCCGAGGCTTTTACGTAAGATTCAACCCGTTTGGCGGTTGAGCGCGGGTCGCGCGCATAGCCCTGGCCGGTCGAGGGTTCCACGATGTCGCAGAACAAGATCAGGCTGGGCTTGGCGGCAAACGGGTCCATCACCGCCGAATCGAGGTCCGGCTGTAAAATCATGTCGGACTCATTGATCGCTTTCCAGCCGGCGATCGAGGACCCGTCGAACATAAAGCCGTCTTTCAACGCATCGGCATCAACAGTGGAAATATGCTGGGCGGTGTGCTGCCATTTGCCCTTCGGGTCGGTGAAGCGCAGATCGACATATTCAACGCCGTTTTCCTTGATCAGATTCAGAACCTTCGATACGCCATCGGCGCTCTCAGCGGGCTTTTTCGCCATGCTCAATCCCCGTTTATATGTGTTTAACAAACCATTTCGCTGCCGCACCATGCGGCCCCGAATTACAGTTGCGTGCCAGCTTCGCACGCCAAATTCTCACGTCAACCACGCTTAGCGTGCATTTGCTCAGGGGCACTTCCCGTCTGCCCCCCAGCGCGGCATCCCAACGCCGCCGTGGGCCTGGCTCAGATCGCGGCATCCCCTTTCTCGCCGGTGCGGATACGGATTGCTTCCTCCACCGTCGAGATGAAAATCTTGCCATCGCCGATCCGCCCGGTCCGCGCCGCATTCATGATCGCCTCAACCGCCCGTTCAATCACGGAATCCTCGCAGATCACTTCGATCTTTACCTTGGGCAGAAAATCGACAACATATTCGGCACCGCGATAAAGCTCGGTATGCCCTTTCTGGCGGCCAAAGCCTTTGGCCTCCACAACGGTGATGCCTTGCAGCCCGACCTCATGAAGGGCCTCTTTGACCTCGTCGAGCTTGAACGGTTTAATGATCGCTTCGATCTTTTTCATCTGGCTCACGCCCGTCAGCCGGCGGGCGTCCTCCTTGTGTGCGTGCGGTCCAGCGCGGATGCGCGCCAGCCAAAGGGCTGGCTGTATCAGCCTTGCATGCACCGTGCCAGCGCGCAATTCACCGCCGCATCACGTCCCGGCAATGTTTCCCGGGGTCCAAGTTCACGGATTGCCCGCCCGGCGGCGCGATATGCTTAATTTTTTGGCAGGCTTGCCGCACGAGCCCAAGGCGCGATATGTCCAGTGTTGCGAAAGGACAGCCGACGTGAAACCTGCGAACGCTCTGCTCGAACAAACCGGCACCACGATTTTCACGGTGATGTCGGCGCTCGCCACCCAGCATGGCGCGATCAATCTCGGCCAGGGTTTCCCCGATACTGAGGGCCCGGCGGATATTATCCAGGCGGCGGTCGATGCGTTGCGCGACCAGCGTAACCAGTACCCGCCGCTGACCGGCGTGCCGGAGCTGCGCCTGGCCGTCGCCGCCGCCAATCAACGGTTTTACGGCCTTGATATCGACCCGGATACAGGTGTTGTGGTGACCTCAGGAGCCACCGAGGCGATCACCGCCTGCCTGATGGCGCTGATCAATCCGGGTGATGAGGTCATTCTCATCGAACCACTTTACGACACTTATTTGCCTGTGGTGCGGCTGCTGGGCGGCACCCCCCGGCTGGTGCGGCTGAACCCGCCGGACTGGGCACTGCCGCGCGCGGCATTGGCCGCCGCGTTTGGCCCCAAAACGAAGCTGATCCTGCTGAACGCGCCGATGAACCCCTGCGGCAAGGTGTTTTCGCCCGAGGAACTCGCTTTCATCGCCGCCCTGCTGGTCCAGCATGATGCCTATGCCGTGTGCGACGAGGTCTATGAGCATCTGGTGTTCAGCGGGGCGCGGCACATCCCGCTGATGACCCTGCCCGGCATGGCACCGCGCACCCTGCGTATCGGCAGTGCCGGCAAAACCTTCGCGCTCACGGGCTGGAAGATCGGTTATGTCTCCGGCCCGGAAAGCCTGATCTCGCTGGTGGCCAAGGCGCACCAGAACCTCACTTTCACCAGCGCGCCCAATCTGCAACGCGCGGTGGCCGTCGGCCTTGCCAAACCCGATGCATATTTCGCGTCACTGGCGGCGGCATTACAGGCCCGGCGGGACATTCTGGAAGCCGGGTTGCGTGGCCTCGGCTTCAACACGCTCCCCACCGGGGGCAGCTATTTCATCACCGCCGATATCACCGGGCTCGGCTTCGCGGGCGATGATCTGGCATTTTGCAAGACCATGACGGCCAAGGCCGGTGTGGCGGCCATCCCGGTTTCGGCGTTTTACGTCGCCGACCCGCCGCAAACCCTGGTGCGCTTTGCCTTTTGCAAACAGCCCGCCGTGCTGCATGAGGCCCTGGCGCGGCTTGAAATCTGGCTCTCCGGTGCGGCAAAACCGCTCCGGGCGTTGACGGCGGCTGGCTGACAGCGGTACGAGACGCCGTGGCGCTTGTCGCCCACAACATAAGGCTGCTGATGGCGGACGTAGCTCAGTTGGTAGAGCGCCGGTTTGTGGTACCGGTTGCCGCGGGTTCGATCCCCGTCGTTCGCCCCAGCCTTACCGTTCGGTGCTTTGCTGGCCCCGTTTTCACATGACCGTGGCGCTGATCCTCGCCGGGGGCCGCGCCACGCGCTTCGGCGCGGATAAGGCTTTCGCCATGCTGCACGGCCAGCCTTTGGTCGCGCACCTGATCGCGTGTTTGCGCCCACAATTGTCGCAAATCGCCATCAGCGCCAATGGCGAGCCATCTCGTTTTTCCGCCTATCAACTTCCTGTGCTGGCAGACACGCTGCCCGAACGCGGCCCGCTGGCAGGCATCGCCGCCGGGCTCGGCTGGGCACAGGCGCAGGGGGCGGCGTGGATGCTCTCGGTGCCTGTGGACACACCGCTGATCCCGGCCACATTGCTGGCCGATTTGTCGCCCGGCCCCAGTGTTGCCGTTCATGCGGGGCGGCAGCATCATCTGGTCGCCCTCTGGCCGGTTTCATGTTTGCCGGCGTTAAATGACCTCAACGACGCCCCCGGCGATCATCGTGTACGTGACGCGCTCGCCCTTTGCCACGCACGGCCTGTTACCTTCATCGCGGCCAATGACCCGTTTCTCAATATCAACACCCCGGATGATCTGGACAGGGCGGCGGCTGGGCTGCGCTGAGTCGCCTCATCCGCGCCGCCCGAACATTTTTTCAAGCTCCGCCTTTGAGAGTTTCAGAAATGTCGGGCGGCCATGGCTGCATGTGGCGGCGCGGGGCGTTTGCTCCATCGCGCGTAGCAGGGCGTTCATCTCCTCAACCGTCAACCGCCGCCCGGCGCGGATGGAGCGGTGGCAGGCCAGCCGTGCCAAGGCTGCATCCAGCCGCGCCTCCAGGCTGATGGCCGTGCCAGTATCGGCGAACTCAGCCGCCAGATCATGCAGCAACGCCGCCGCATCGGGGTTTTTCAACGCAGCGGGCAGGCCGCGCACCAGCACGGCACCTGGGCCAAAAGCCTCGATCTCCATCCCCAAGCGTCGCAACGCCGGTGCGTGGGCGCGCAGCCCGGCAGCCTCATATGGCGGCAAATCCACCACCACGGGCAAAAGCAATGCCTGGGTGAGCACGGCACCGGCCTCGAATTCGCCGCGTAGCCGTTCCTCGGTCAGCCGCTCATGCGCGGCGTGCTGGTCGATGATCACCAACGCCCCGTCAGCCGCCACCGCGAGAACATAGGTCTCCAAAATCTGCGCCACCGCCGCGCCCAAGGGGTAGTTTGTCTCCGCCGGGTCAGACCTTACCACCGGTCGGGCGGCGGGCGGGGTGAGCAGCCCCAATTCGGCCTCGGCGAAGCCCCGCGCCGCCTGATCGCGCATCATGATCCCCGACGACTTAAACCCTGAAGGCGGGGCCATCGGCGCCGTGGCCAGGCTGATGGGCCGGACCAGAAGCTGGCCGATCGCCCCCATCACCAGGCTGCGCACGCCATTGGCATCGGCGAAGCGCAATTCGGTCTTCGCGGGGTGCACATTCACATCGAGCGCGTCATCGGGCAGTGACAAGCGCAGTGCGGCAACCGGGTGGCGGCCCTGGGGAATGACATCGCGATACGCCAGCCGCAGCGATAATTTCAACAACGGGTCCAGCACCGGGCGGCCATTGACCACAAAGCTCTGAAGCCCCGCCGTGGCGCGCGACAGGCTGGCCGGCCCGGCCAGCCCGGTCAACCGCACGCCATCGCGCTCGGCATCCAGGCTCAGCATGGTGCGTGCCGTGTCGCGTCCGAACAACGCCGCCACCCGCGGCGCCTCGTCCTGCGGTGGCATGTCGAACATCACGCGCTCATCGGTAACCAGCCGGAACCCGGTCTGCGGCGCGCTCAGCGCGAGGCGCCACACCGCGCGCATCGCCGCCTCGCCCTCAGCGCGGGGGGTGCGCAGGAATTTTCGCCGTGCTGGGGTGGCATAGAACAAATCCTCAACGATCGCCCGCGTTCCCGCCGCCCCGGCGCAGGGCACCACCGGCCCCACGGCGCCGCCCGCCACGGTGATTTTATACGCGGCGTCCTGGCCCGGCGGGCGGCTGATCAGCGTCAGCCGGGCCGCAGCACCGATCGAGGGCAGGGCCTCACCCCTGAAGCCCAGCGTGTTGATCCGCACCAGCGCCTCGTCGGTCAGTTTTGAGGTGGCATGGTTCTCGACAGCCAGCGCCAAATCACCATGGGCAATGCCGTTGCCATCGTCGATCACCTCAATCCGCTCGATCCCGCCGCCCGCGATGATCACCTCGATCCGGCGCGCCCCGGCATCCAGCGCGTTCTCCACCAATTCCTTCACCGCCGCCGCCGGACGCTCGATCACCTCACCGGCGGCGATGCGGTTGACGATTTGCGCGGAAAGGCGACGGATGGCGGGAGAGTCCATAGATGCTAATACCATATCCAAATCACCTGCCCCAAGGGAGAGACGCTGCCGATGAAGATCCTGGTCTTCCAACATGTCATCACCGAACATCCGGGCAGTTTTCGTGATGTCATGCAGGCAGGCGGGCATGTCATGCACCAGGTCCAGTTGGATGAGGGCGCGGCGATCCCCGATCTCGCGGGGTTCGACGCGCTGCTGGTGATGGGCGGGCCGATGGATGTTTGGCAGACCGAAAAACACCCCTGGCTGGTGGCTGAAATGGCCGCCATCCGCGCCTGGGTGCAGGCGGGACGGCCTTATCTCGGCATCTGCCTCGGCGCGCAATTGCTGGCCCACGCCAATGGCGGGCATGCGCAGCTAATGTCCGGCCCGCCGGAGGTGGGGTTCTCCCACGTCGCCGTACAGGCTGACCCGTTGTTTAAGGATGTGCCGCCGCTTTGCCCCTGCTTCCAATGGCACGGGGCCGAGGTGGCCAAGCTGCCGCCGGGTGCCACGTTGCTGGCCACCGGGGCGGCCTGCCGCGTGCAGGCATTCCGGCTGGGCGATGTGGCCTATGGCCTGCAATTTCATATGGAGATGACCGAAAGTTCGGTTGCCGAATGGGGCAGCCTGCCGGATTACGTCGCCTCGCTCGAACGCGCCAAAGGCTCAGGCGCGCTGGCCGCCATCAAGGCCGAGGTTGCGCTCAAATTCCCGCCATTGCACGATGCCGGGCGACAGATTTTCACGAATTTTTTGGGCATCGCCGCCGCGCGCGGTGGTGCCGGAGGAGGGAGGCTTCATGCCAGCGCCTGATTGCACACCGCACAATGCCGAGTCCGCCCGGATGTTCGCGCAATCATTGCGCGAGAACAGCGTGGATTATGTGCGCTTTGAACTGCCGGACCTCGCCGGTTTGTCACGCGGCAAAACCGTGCCCATCGACCATGTTGAATCCTACACGCGGAACGGCCTTAACCTGTATGGCGGCGCGGTTACGCTGGATACCGCTTCGCTGCCGATCAGCGGCACGGGCTATAACGAGGATGTCAATTTCGCCGATTGCCTGATGGTGCCCGACCCGGATTCGGTCAGCAACATCCCGTGGCTGGCCAACACCGCGCGGGTGATCTGCGATACCAAATGGTATGACGGCAAACCCCAGCAGGCCGCCCCCCGCATGGTGCTGAAAAACGCCATCGCCGCCGCCGCCGCGCGCGGTTATGGCGTCAAAATGGGCCATGAGTATGAATTCTACGTCGTCGATCTCGCCACCCGCACGCCGCTTTATCGCGGCAACCCGATTTTTGTCTCATCGCTGATCCACCAGCATCCGGGCATGGACAGGCTGATGCGTGTGCTGCGCGAGTCCGGTGTAGACATGATCACCGCCAATGGGGAATTCGGACCCGGACAATGGGAGCTGAATTTTGCCGCCCTGGATGGCCTCGCCGCCGCCGACCGGGCCTTTGTGTTCAAAAACACCGTGAAGGAATATCTGCGGACCGAGGGGCTGCTCGCCACCTTCATGACCAAACCCTATAAGGGCCTGGCTGGCTCCTGCTCGCATTTCCATATCTCGCTGTACGATCTGCAAACCGGCGACAATCTGTTCCTCGATGCCGCCGACCCCGATGGCATGAGCGGGCTGATGAAAAGCTTCACCCAGGGTATCCTGGACCACGCTCCGGCGGCCCAGGCGATCTGGAACCCCACGACCAATTGCTATCGCCGCATCCGCCCGCACACTTTCGCGCCCAGCAATGTGTCGTGGGGGGTTGAGGACCGGTCGGCCTCGGTGCGGATCAAGGCGAGCCGGGATAAGCGCCAGCATCTGGAGGTGCGGGTGCCCTCGGCGCTCTCGAACCCCTACCTGACCGCCGCGGCCACCATCGCCGCCGGGCTGCTGGGGGTGGATGCGGGCAGTACCCTCGCCCCTGAGCGCGCCGGGCTGAAAGAGAACGACCCCAGCTTCACCAAATTACCGACCGAGATGCACGAGGCC
Source organism: Acidocella sp. (assembly GCA_029077775.1). Classification (GTDB taxonomy): domain Bacteria; phylum Pseudomonadota; class Alphaproteobacteria; order Acetobacterales; family Acetobacteraceae; genus Acidocella. The sequence continues at coordinate 12,105 of JAQNCU010000046.1, forward strand.
CTGGCCGCGTTGGCCGCCGACCAGGCCTTCACCGCAGCCCTCGGCGCGGAGTTTGTGAAGGTGTTCACCACCGTGAAGCAGGCCGAGATCATGCGGATGCGCGATGATATCCCTTTGGTCGAGACCGAGGAGTATTTCGAGCTTTACTGACCTGGACCATGGACATCACCCCTCGAGCGCGATGACTCTTGGTCCGCTCGTTTTGCGAGCGAACCTGGAGTCTGGATCGCCCTCTAATACCAATCCGCGAAGACAGTGACACATCCAAGTCAGCAGCCGCTTTTTTGAAAAAAAGCGGCGCAAAAAACTTCTGTTATGCCGGTGCCGGGCTTCTGGAACCCCAATGGCCCAGATTAATAATGTTTTTTTG
>JAQNCU010000047.1 GCA_029077775.1 Acidocella sp.
CCAGCCGCCTTGTCGATTTTGTCGATTCTCTCAGCGCGGAGTTCATTCCCATGACCAGCGATGCCACTCAATTATCAACCCCCAATGCCGCTACTGGCACCCTCTGTGCGGCCACCGCCGCCTATCATCCGCCATTGACCGCAGGTCATCCATCATTGACCGCAGGCCATGACCGCTCAAGGTCATTATGGCCCCAACCCCGTAAGATCGGCCAGGCCGCAATCGGGGTCACGCTGCTCGCCGCCTACGCACAGGTGCTGACCATGCTGCATCTGCACAGCGCGGTCGCGCCAGCGCTAGCCATCACCGTCTCGTCAGGAATCTCAAGCCTCGTCGGCTTTGCCTTCGCACCGATCAGCCAAGCCGTCATGGCACCGCTGATGCATGATCCGGTCAAGCTCGTGCAAATTCTGATGGTTTGCAGCATCGCGACGCAAAGCTTCGCCATTGTCTCTTTGTGGCGCCATATGGATTGGAAACGTCTTCCGGTTTATCTCGCCGGCGGCGCGCTGGGCCTGCCCATCGGCGTCTATCTGCTGCTGCATCTTGGCATCGTCAGCTTTCACGCGGTGATCGGGCTGCTGCGCGATGTTGCGGCGGCTGAGATTTTGCCGCGCTTCAAGCATCTCGCACCCGGCGATGTGCGCACGAAATCTGGCCCGCTGGACCCGGTGACGGTGGCCGATGAGGCAGCGGAGGCCGCGTTGAATGCGGGCTTGCGCGCGCTGTTCCCCGGGGATGACGTGATCGGCGAGGAGGCGGTCTCCGCCGATGTCTCGCTGTTAGAAAGACTGAGCAGGCCGGGGCGGGTATGGGTGATCGACCCGATCGACGGGACAGCGAATTTCGCCGCCGAGTTGCCGCTGTTTGGCGTGATGGCCGCATTGGTCGAGAACGATGAGATACAGGCGGGGTTTATCTATGACCCGATGGGCGATGATTGCGCGGTGGCGCTGGCCGGTGGTGGCGCGTGGCTGGTCGCGCGTGACGGCGCAAAGCGGCAATTGCGCGTGGCGGCCCCCGTGCCCGTGGGGCAAATGGTCGGCTCAATGTCCTGGCGGTATATGCAGGAGCCCCTGCGCAGCCACGTGCTGCACAGGCTGGACAGCCTGGCGGCGGTGACAGATTTCCGCTGCGCCGCACACCAATACCGGATGCTGGCGGCAGGGCATTGCCACGTGCAAATGTTCCGTAAACTACTGCCCTGGGACCATGCGGCGGGGGTGCTGCTGCACCGTGAGGCAGGCGGATACGCAAGGCGCTTCGATGGCTCGGCGTACCGGCCATCAATTATCGATGGCGGGTTACTGCTGGCACCAGATGCGGCAAGCTGGGAGGCGCTGGCGGCGGCTTTGTTGCGGTAGGGGTGGGTGAGTTTAGGGAAAGAAAGTGGCGCTTTTTGGAAATAATACCAATCCGCGAAGACAGTGACACATCCAAGGAAACAGCCGCTTTTTTGAAAAAAAGCGGCGCAAAAAACTTTTGTTATGCCGGTGCCGGGCTTCTGGAACCCCAATGGCCCAGATTAATAATGTTTTTTTACTTCTTTTTGTTCACAAAAATAAGCGCTTGCTGCCCGCCGAGAATCATTCTTTAGGCCGGCTGGTACAAGCGCGCAAAAATTTTGGGACTCTGGGGCATGGGCGTTATGATGTTAATGCCCAGGGCCAGAGGTCCAGAGTCTTTTTGCTTCTTTTGTAGCCAGAAAAAGAAGGTCACTTTCCCTCATGTTCGGCCATATCGCGCAGGCGGTAGCCGATGCCGGGTTCGGTGGTGATGAGGGTGGCGTGGTGGGGGCCGAGTTTGCGGCGGAGTTGGCCGATATAGACGCGCAGATAGGCGACATCCTCGGTATGCGCGGCACCCCAGATAGCGGCGAGAATGTGGCGGTGGGTGAGCACCCGGCCGCTGTTGCGGGCGAGCAATAATAGCAGCGCGTGCTCGCGGCGGGTGAGCGATAAAGGTTCGCCGTTTTGGGTGATGCGGGGGGAGGTGGGGTCGATGCGCAGGCCGTCGATGTCGACCGTGGCGTCTTCGTTGTTCTGGCGCAGGCGGTGGCGGCAGGCGGTGCGGATGCGGGCGAGTAGTTCGCCAAGGCCGAAGGGTTTTTCGACGTAGTCGTCCGCCCCGGCATCGAGGGCGCGGATTTTCTCGGCCTCGCGGTCGCGGGCTGAAAGGATGATCACGGGGATGTCTGAGAAGGTGCGCAGCCGTGCCAGGACCTCGTGGCCGTCGATATCCGGCAGGCCGAGGTCGAGCAGGATGGCATCCGGCGCGCGGGCAGCGGCCAGGCGCAGAGCCTCGGCCCCAGTTTCGGCGCGCAGGCTCTCATACCCGGCGGCGGCCAGCGCAGGGGTGAGGAAGCGGTGGATCTGCGGCTCGTCATCCACCACCAGAATGAGGCCGATGGGGATGGTCATGCGGCTTGCAGGTCGATGGTGACGATGGTGCCGGGCAGGCCGTCGGCGGGGAGATCGAGGCGGGGGCTGAGTGCGGTGATGGTGCCGCCCATCGCCTCGGTGAAGGCTTTGGCGATGGCGAGGCCGAGGCCCGTGCCGGGCGCGACACGGTCGCCACGGGTGGCGCGGAAAAAACTGTCGAACACATGGGCGCAATCCTCGGGCGCGATGCCAATGCCCTCATCGGCGATGCTCAGGCGCAGGCGGCTGCCATCGGCCACTGCCGAGACCGCGAGGCGGCTGCCCTCGGGCGCGTATTTCACCGCGTTATCGAGCACGTTGACCAATATTTGTTCGAGCAAGGCGGGGTCGGCCATGGCATAGGCGGCGGCCTCGGGGATGTTAATGCCCGCATACATCGCGCCTTTGACGCGGGCGATGGCGGCCTCGATGACGGTATCGAGGCGCACACGCTCACGTTTTGCGATGATCTCGCCGGTTTCGATGCGCGCCATTTCCATGATGTTGGCGAGGAATTTGGTCATGCGCGCGGTGTCCTGGGCGATGCTGGCGAGTAAATCGGCGCGGGTCTCAGGGGGTAGCGCGTCGCCCGCGGTGCTGAGGGTTTCCGCCGCACCGCGAATGGCGGTGAGCGGCGTGCGCAGATCGTGGCTGAGCGAGGAGAGCAACGCGGTGCGGAGCTTCTGATTATCCTCCCGTGCGGCGTTCTGCGCGGTTTGCATGGTCATGCGCACACGCGCCACCGCCATGGCGGCCTGGTCGGCCAGGGTGTTCAGGGTTTGCGCGAGCGGCGGCAGCGGCGGGGTTTCCGGCCGGGCGGCGAGCACGCCGATGACGATGTTATCGGCGCGCAGCGGCACAAAGCGCCACGGCATGTTGGGCAAAGTGGCGGTGCCGATGCCGGTTTCGATGTTGTTGCGCAATGCCCAGTCGGCGGCGGCGAGCCCGGCGTCATCGAGCACGGTGCCGGGGGGCATGGCCGGGCCGGGTTGCAGGCCGGATGCGCCCGCGAGCATGACAAGCCCTGCCTTGGTCATGGCGGCGGCTTCCTCCGCGGTGTCTTGCAGCAGGCCATCGAGCGTGGTGGCGCGCGAGAAACGCTGGCCGAACAGCGAGATGCGGCGCAGGGCCTCGATGCGCGCGGTGGCGGCCTCGGCCTCCAGCCGCACGCGGCCCGCCAATGTGCCCGTGACGATGCCAACCAGCAGAAAGACGATGAGCGCCACGACATCGCGCGGGTCGCTAACCGTGAAGGTGAAAACCGGGGGCAGGAAGAAGAAGTTCCATAGCAGGAACGCGCCGATGGCGGTGGCGAGCCCGACATTGCGGCCATAGCGGCTGGCGGTGGCGGCGATGATGCCTGTGAAAATTAGGCCCATGGCCTCTTGCGGCAGCCAGGTTTGCAAAAGTCGTCCGGCCAAGGTTACGGCGGCGAGCAGGACGCAGGCCATGGCATAAGCGGGGATGGCGGGGCCGGGCCGGCGGGAGGCAGGCGGGCGCGCGGCGGCGGCGGCGGGGATGGGCACGAAGTGCAGGGTGAAGGCGGTGGCCCGCCGGGCGAGGCGTTGGCCGAATGAGTTGAGAGCAAGACGTTTAAAGCGATTACCGCCCGGCTGGGCGCGGCCGATGACGATGTGGCTGATATTTTGCGCCGCCGCGTAATCGAGCACGGCGGTGATGACATCTGGCGCGCTGACCGTGGCAACACTGCCGCCGAGTTGCACCATGAGGTCCAGCGCGCTCTGTACCCAGGCATCGTCATCCGCGCGCTCAACATGGAAGGCGATGACCGGGGCGTCCAGCGCATCGGCCAGCCGGGCGGCGTGGCGGACCACGTTTTGGGCCGAGGCATCCGGGCCGATAAGTGCGAGAACACGCTCAGTCGCGGGCCAGGGGCCGGGTATGGCGCGGGCGCGCATATATGATTTCACATCGCGGTCGACATGCTGGGCAACGCGGCGCAGCGCCATTTCTCGCAGTGCGCCGAGGTTGCCTTCACGGAAAAATCCGGAGAGCGCGCGGCCCGCGACATCCGGGCGGTAGATTTTACCCTCCGCGAGACGGGCGCGCAGCTCAGCGGGCGGCAGGTCGATCAGCTCGATCTCATCGGCGAGGTCCAGCACATGGTCGGGGATGGTCTCTGCCACGCGCACGCCGGTGATGCGCGCCACCGGGTCGTTCAGGCTCTCCAGATGCTGGATGTTAAGGGTCGTCCAGACGTTGATCCCGGCTTCGAGGAGTTCCTGGACATCCTGCCAGCGTTTGGCGTGGCGCAGCCCGGGGGCGTTGGTGTGGGCGAGCTCATCGACCAGCAGCAGAGCCGGGCGGCGGGCGAGGGCGGCGTCGAGGTCGAATTCCTCAAGCGTTTGGCCGCGATACGCAACCGGGCGGCGGTGCAGGGCTTCCAGCGTGCCGGTCTCGGCGATGGTGCCCGCGCGGCCATGGGTTTCGATCAGCCCGGCCACGACATCGAGCCCGGCTTCGTGTTTCAGCCTGGCGGCGACCAGCATTTCCCAGGTTTTGCCGACACCCGGCGCGGCGCCCAGGAAGATTTTCAAATGCCCGCGTGCGGCCTGTTGCATGCTGGCGAGTAGCGCGTCCGGGTCCGGGCGGCGGTCATCAGTCATGGCGCGGGGCGTGAACGAAGCGAAGGCTTCATTCGGTCTTATGATGCGGGCAGGGCATCCAGCGCAAGATTAAGCTGAAGCACGTTAACATGCGGCGTGCCGATAATGCCGAACAGGCTGCCATGGGTCATGTGGCTGACCAAAGCGAGAACATTAGCGGCGGGGAGATGCCGGGCGGCGGCGATGGCGGGGGCCTGCCGGCGTGCATTGGCCGCTGAGATGTCCGGGTCCAGCCCGGAGCCCGAGGCGGTGACGGCATCCGCCGGGACCGGGCCGGGGCCATAGGCTTTAAGATAGGCCGCGATGCGCTGTTTGACGCTGACCAGCAACGCGGCACTGGTCGGCGCGAGGTTCGAGGCACCGGATTCACGGGCATCATAAGGGGTGGCGACGGCGTTGCCTTTGGCGTCGGTGCCCATGAGTGCCGAGGGCCGTGGCTCGAAATAGATACGCGATTTGAAATTCTGTCCGATCAGCGCCGAGCCGATGATCTGGCCCTGGCGGGTGATCAGGCTGCCATTGGCCTGGTAGGGCATGGCGAGCTGCATGGCGGCGGTGAACCCGGCTGGCAGCAGCACGCCGGTGAGCATGGTGAACAGGATGATGAGAGAAAGAGCCGGTCGGATTTCACGCAAAAGGAGCATGGGGGAATTTCCGTCTATGAGAAAATATGAAAAATGCCGAGCAGTATGTCGATCGCCTTGATCCCGATGAAAGGGGCTATGATTCCGCCCACGCCATAGACCAGCAGATTGCGGCGCAGCAGGGCAGCGGCTCCGATGGCGCGGAACTTCACGCCGCGCAGGGCGAGCGGCACGAGGACCACGATGATCAACGCGTTGAAGATCACCGCTGAGAGGATAGCACTTTCCGGCGAGCGCAACTGCATGATGTTGAGGGCGCCAAGTGCCGGGTAGGTCGGCAGGAAAATTGCGGGCAGGATGGCGAAATATTTCGAGATGTCGTTGGCGATGGAAAACGTGGTGAGCGCGCCACGGGTGATGAGCAATTGCTTGCCGATCTCGACGATCTCGATGAGTTTGGTGGGGTCGCTGTCGAGATCGACCATGTTCCCGGCCTCGCGCGCGGCCTGGGTGCCGGTTTGCATCGCCACCCCGACATCAGCCTGGGCGAGCGCCGGGGCGTCGTTCGTGCCATCGCCGCACATCGCCACCAGGCGGCCTTCGGCCTGCATTTTGCGGATGTAGTCGAGCTTGTTCTGCGGTGTTGCCTCGGCGATATATTCATCGACCCCGGCCTCAGCGGCGATGGCGGCGGCGGTGACACGGTTATCGCCCGTGACCATGACCGTGCGGATGCCCATGCCGCGCAAATCCGCGAAGCGCGCTTTGATGCCGGGTTTGACGATGTCTTTGAGTTCGATCACGCCAAGCAACCGGCCATTGGCGGTAACGCCAAGTGGGGTGGAGCCCGCGCGGCTGATGCGTGCAACAATCTCATGGACAGCGGCATCCGGCGGCGCTGCCAGGGTTTTCAACACCGACTCCACGGCACCTTTGCGGAATGACAGACCCGCGAAATCAAGCCCGGACATGCGGGTATTGGCGGTAAAGCCGATGATCTGGGCGTTGGCGGGCATCTCCGGGCTGAGATTGAATTTGTCGCGGGCGAAAGCGAGGATGGAGCGGCCCTCGGGCGTGTCATCCCCCAGGCTGGCGATGGCGCTGGCCTCGGCCAGATCACGCGCGGCCACGCCATACGTGGGGTAGAAGCCTGAAGCCATGCGGTTGCCAAACGTGATGGTGCCGGTTTTGTCGAGCAGCAGGGCATCGACATCGCCCGCGGCCTCTACCGCGCGGCCCGACGTGGCGACGACGTTGAAGCGCACCAGACGGTCCATGCCCGCGATGCCGATGGCCGAGAGCAGCCCGCCAATGGTGGTGGGGATGAGGCAGACCAACAAGGCGGCGAGCACCGGGATGGAGAGTTTGGCGCCCGAATACTGGCCGAACCCGACCAGGGTGACGACCGCCAGCAGGAACACCAAGGTGAGGCCTGCGAGGAGGATGTTGAGCGCGATTTCGTTAGGGGTTTTCCGGCGCTCAGCCCCTTCGACCAGCGCGATCATGCGGTCGAGGAAGGTCGCGCCCGCATCAGCCGTGATGCGCACGATCAGCCAGTCTGACACCACCATGGTGCCGCCCGTCACGGCCGAGCGGTCGCCGCCTGACTCACGCATCACGGGTGCGGATTCGCCCGTGATGGCGCTTTCATTCACGCTGGCGACACCGGTGATGATCTCGCCATCCGAGGGCACGAGGTCGCCTGCGGAGACCAGTACGATATCGCCCATTTTCAGGTCCGTGGCGGCGATTTCGGTAAATTTTTCGGGGTGTTCGGGGTCGGCCAGCAACTTCGCCGAAACGTCGGAGCGGGCGCGTTTCAGGCTCTCGGCGCGTGCCCGGCCACGCCCCTCGGCGACGGCCTCAGCGAAGGTGGCGAATAATACGGTCAGCCATAACCAGGCGGCGATGGTGAGCGGGAAGGCGGCACCGTTGGCGTTGGTGAGATCCTGCGCGCCGACGATGGTGACCAGCAGGGCGATGATTTCGGTCACGAAAATGACCGGGTTGCGCATTAACGTAATGGGGTTGAGCTTGGCGATGGCATCGAGGCTGGCGCGGCGCAGAATATCGCCATCGAGCAGTGTGATGGTCTCGGCGTTTGTGGTTGTCATGACCCGATACCTTAAAATGTTTTGCCGGCGGCGAGCAGGTAGTGCTCGGCGAGCGGCCCCAGCGTGTCGGCGGGGAGGAATTGCAGCCCGCCCAGGATGATGATCACCCCGATGAGGAGGCCGATGAACAGCGGGCCGGTGGTGGGAAAGCTGCCGGCGCTGCTGGCAAGTTTGGGTTTGGCGGCGAGGCCGCCCGCGATGGCGAGGACCGGGATCATGAAGGCGAAGCGACCGAACAGCATGGCCGCCCCCAACCCGTAATCAAGCAAGGGTGTGTCTGCCGAGAGCCCGGCCATGGCGCTGCCGTTATTCTCAGTGGCCGATGACCAGGCATAGAGCATCTCAGACAGGCCATGCGGCCCGGCATTGGCCAATGAGGCGAGGCCAGATTTGGTAACCAGCGAAAATCCGGCACCGCCCAGGATGAACAAAGTGAGGACCAGGACACCGAGCATGGCGAGCTTGATCTCCCGCGACTGGATTTTTTTGCCGAGATATTCGGGCGTGCGCCCGACCATAAGCCCGGCGACGAAGACCGCGAGGAGCGCGAAGATGATGATGGTATAAAAACCCGAGCCGACGCCGCCGGGTGTGACCTCTCCTATTTGCATCAAAAACAGTGGGATGGCGCCGCCCAGCGGGGTGTAGCTATCGGTGAAGCTATCCACAGCACCGGTGGACGTGCCTGTGGCCGAGACGTTGAATGTCGCCGAGGCGGGGATGCCGAAGCGGACCTCTTTGCCCTCATAATTGCCGTCATGCGCGGAGACCCCGGCGGCGATGTGCAGCGGATTGCCCGCTTGCTCGGCGGCATAGGTGCCGATGCAGGCGGTTGCGAGGATGATCGCCATGGCGGCCATGAGCGCACGGCCCTGGGGCTTGTCGCGCAGCATGATACCAAAGGCGATAGGCAAGGCGAAGCCGATGACGAGGTCCAGCCAGTTCTCGAACAGATTGGTCAGCGCGTTGGGGTTCTCAAACGGATGGGCGGAATTGGCGTTGAAAAAACCGCCGCCATTGGTGCCGAATTCCTTGATCGCCTCTTGCAGGGCGACCGGGCCGATGGCGATGGTCTGTAACCCGGCGTTGATCGTGTGCGCGGTGATAAACGGCCCAAAACTTTGCGGCACACCCGCCGCGACCAGCAGAATGGCGGCGATGAGGCTGACCGGGATGAGCAGATAAAATGTGACGCGGGTAAGATCGACGTAGAAATTACCGAGTGACGTGAGCCCGCCAGCGCAGAAGGCGCGCATCACGGCGGCGGCGCAGGCGATGCCCGCGGCGGCGGAGATGAACATATGCACGGTGAGCCCGAAGACTTGCGCGCCGTTGGAGATTTGCGCCTCTGGCACGTAAGCCTGCCAGTTGGTGTTGGTGGTGAAGCTGGCGGCGGTGTTGAAGGCGAGGCGCGGCGACATGCCGGCGATGTGCTGCGGGTTCAAAGGCAGGAAAAATTGTAGCCGCAAAATGGCGTAAAGCAGCAAAAAATGGATAAAGCTGAGCAGGATCAGCGTGGCCGCGTAATTCTGCCAACGCATCTCACGTGCGGGGTCTATGCCAGAAAAGCGGTAGAACGCGCTCTCAGCCTTGCGCAGAAACTGGACCCGGCCCTCAAAAATCGCCGCGAGATAATGGCCGAGGGGGAAGGCGGCGCCCAATACAAGGGTGAAGACCAGGGCGATGTAGAGCAGGCCGTCGATTGTCATGGTCATCGCCGCGTTTCAAAAATCTTCCGGGCGGAGCATGGCCCAGAGGAGATAGACAAAAAGAGCCACGCAGACCGCGCCGCTGAGGATGAGGTCGAACATGCTCAGACCGCCTCACAGGCGGGGATATAAAGACATAATGCGGCGAAGATCGCCACGCCGAGGAGGAGAGAGACGGCATCGCCCATGTGGAACATCCTGATTGAACACGGATGTTTTGTGACAAGTGGCGTAAAACCACGATATGGAATGGCGGGTTAAGGCATAAAGGCCGCGTAAAGATGGTGCTGGGATGGCTACCCGATCAGGTGGCCGAACCTGAGCGCCTTGGTGGCGAGATAGCTGTTGTTCACGCCGTTGGGCGCGAATTCATGCGGGATGCGCGCCGTGATCTCGACCCCGCAGGCGGCGAGTGCTGTCATTTTTTCAGGATTATTGGTGAGCAGACGGATTTTCATGAGGCCGAGTTCCCGCAGCATGGAGGCGGCGATTTGGAAATTTCGCTCATCGGCCTGCCAGCCCAGCGCGCGGTTGGCATCCAGCGTGTCCAGCCCGTTATCCTGCATGGTGTAGGCGCGCAATTTGTTGATCAGGCCGATGCCGCGGCCTTCCTGGGACAGATAAAGCACAGCACCGGCACCCTCGGCCGCCATGCGGGCGATGGCACCCTGTAATTGCGGCCCGCAATCACAGCGCAATGAGCCCAGAAGGTCGCCCGTGAAACATTCAGAATGCACGCGCACCAGCGGGCTCTCCTGCGCGGCGGGGTTGCCGACCAGGATGGCCATATGCTCGATACCCTGGTCGAGCGCGCGGAAGGCAATGAGCCTTGCATCGCGGGCGGCATCGAGCGGGATGGCGACTTCAGCGACCTTGGTCAGCGACGCCGCGAGTTCTCGCGGATAGGCCAGCAGGTCTTCCGCCGGAACTGCCAGCAGATCAGCGCCAGCTGGCAGGCTGGCCCAGCCCGCGCGCACCGGCGCCGCGACCATGGCGGGCAGCAGGCGGGCGAGCTTGCCCAGTGCCAGTGCCGCATGGGCTGAGGCCGGCGCGGGCACGACGGTGAATTCCGGAAGGATCTGCTCCATGGTGGGGTCGGCGGCGCGCTTCAAGGTTTCCGCGTCGATCAAGGGCTGGGCGAGCAGGAGGGCGATGGCGGCGGCGTTTTCATCCTGGGGGGTGCGCAGCAAGGCGGCGGCGCGTGACGGGGCGAGCAGCAATAGGGCAGGCCCGGCAGCGAGCTGGTCGATCAGGCGTAAGCCTTCGGCCCCCACGGTTTCGGCTGGAACGAGGATCAAAGGCCGGGGGCCTGCCAGGACCACGGGCACACCCCGCCTGGCCTCAGCGACCGCGCGGTGGACGGCGCGGGTACGCGGAGCGCTTAAAATCTCATCCGGGCGGTTTTGCCGTAGGTTCATGCCATGCAGATAAGGCGTCATCCCGGTTCTCGCCAGTACTACTGACAGGGACGTGAAACTTCCATATAGATATGTCAGGTAGAGGAGTTATCCATGGCCATCCAACATCCGATTCTCGTCATTGACGACGACACGGCCCTGCGGACGGCTCTGATCGAGCAACTGGTCCAGGGGGGGGAGTTTTTGCCGACCGAGGCGAATTGCCTGGCCGACGCCGAGGTGAAGCTGGCGCAGGCGGATGTGCGGTTCGACGCGATTTTGCTCGATGTCGGGCTGCCCGATGGGGATGGGCGGGATTTTTGCAAAAAACTGCGCAAGCAGGGGCTGAAGACGCCGGTGATTATGCTGACCGGCTCAGCGGAGGAGACCGATATCATTCGCGGGCTGGATTCCGGGGCGAATGATTACCTCGCCAAGCCGTTCCGGTTCAATGAATTGCTGGCCAGGCTGCGCGCGCAGATGCGCAGTTTTGAGAATTCAGAGGATGCGGTGTTTACCATCGGGCCCTACACGTTCCGCCCGGCGGTGAAGCAGTTGCTGGAGGTTGCGCGCAATAAGCGCATCCGGCTGACCGACAAGGAAACCGCGATCCTAAAGTTTTTATATCGTGCGGCGGGCAAGCCTGTGGCGCGCCAGGTGCTGTTGAACGAGGTCTGGGGGTATAATGCGGCGGTGACGACGCATACGCTGGAGACCCATGTGTACCGACTGCGCCAGAAGATCGAACCAGACCCGGCGGTGTCACGCCTGTTGCTGACCGAAGGCGGCGGCTACCGGCTGAACGCCGATGGCGCGGTGGTGATTTCATAGGTGGCGGGGTTCTGATATATTAACGTTGGTGCATGTCTCCGTAGCTCAGCAGGATAGAGCACAGGATTCCTAATCCTGGGGCCGTGGGTTCGAATCCCGCCGGGGACGCCATTTCCGAACAAAACTGGGCACCACATCAGCGGCAGGCGGCAAATCATTGAGCGTCGCCGCTTTGGCTAGGGCGTAGTGACGAATTCTGCTTAAGGGGGATTCCGGCGCGGGCAAGTATCTGATTCAAAGCTGATTTTTGGAGATCAGTTTGATGATACGTGATGTCGATGCGCTGTGTGACGATCAATGGGACCGGCTCTGTAACCTTGTTCCTGGCGGCCGGGCTGGCGAACGCGGCCCTCGCTGCAACAACCGGCTCTTTGTCGAAGCGCTGATGTGGATGGCGCGTTCGGGTGGACGCTGGCGCGATCTGCCGGAGCGTTTTGGTAATTATCAGGCCGTAAAGCGCCGCTATTACCGCTGGATTGAGCGCGGGGCTTTGGATAAATTTCTTGCCGCACTGACCACGGAGGCCGATCTCGAATGGCTGATGATCGATTCAACGATCGTGCGGGCACACCAGCACGCAGCCGGGGCGCGGATCGCAAAAGGGGGGCGGATGCCCAGGGTTTGGGCCGATCACGCGGCGGCCTGAGCACAAAAATCCATGCCGCGACCGACGCGCTCGGCAACCCGGTGCGCCTGATCCTCGGCCCCGGCCAGCGTAACGACATCACTCAGGCGCATGATCTGATCGAGGGCTTGGAAC
>JAQNCU010000436.1 GCA_029077775.1 Acidocella sp.
AGTGCTGGGTTACCCGCCATTCTGGTACAAATCCGCATCGTTCCGCGCTCGGGCTGTCCGCGATCCGCGGGAGCTGCTGGCTTCGGAATGGAAGACGGTGGTGCCCGAGGAGGTGAAGGTAAGGGTCGTGGATTCGACGGCGGATTACCGCTGGATGGTGTTGCCGGTGCGGCCGGCGGGAACCGATGGCTGGGATGAGGATCGGCTGGCTGGCATCGTGCGGGAAGGGGATATGATCGGGGTGACGGTTCCGGCGGTCTGACATTGTCGTCAGAATGAAACCGGTGGCGCATCGGGCCGTTTGTCTGGTTCTACCGATGAGAGATCCCGATGCGTATGTTCCTGCGAGCCGCCGCTGCTGCGTCTATGTTGGTTGCGTTGGCCGCCTGTCACCAGGAAGGGCCTGCTGAGCGGGCTGGCACGAGCCTGGATAATGCCGGGCAGTCGGTTTCGGATGCGCTGAACCCGCCGCAGGGTCCGGCACAGTCCGCTGGACGTAAGGTCGATCACGCGCTGGGTAATTAGGGCGTCTGCGCAGGGGTTTGGACGGGGTGTAGGGTAGGCCGGGTTGCGCCCGTCGGCTACAACGAGGGTGCGCGCCGTACCGTAGCTCAGCGTCCAACCATGACATTGCGTGGCCTGTTCGTAACTCCCAGAACTGAAAATTTCAGGTTCCGAAACGGCGGATTTTCGATGCGGGGCGCATTTCCGTCAGAAATCCTGCCAGAGATCGACCAGCATCACGTTGCTTTCCGGTCGGCTTTCTGGCGAAACTAAGCCCCGCAGGCTCAAATAGCCGTGATAGCCGTGATACACCCGTTCTCTATCCTGGCGGCTAGCGCCACTGGTTTTTGTAGAGCCGCAAGCATTTCATCTGCAGCGCGAAGGTCGGATTGTACACTTGCCCGGCAAGCGGCAACATCGGCGAGCAGGGTTTCGTTCGCTTTTAGCAGCACCAGTTTCAGTTCGTTAGCCGATGATAGTTCATGGATTTTCGTCCTAAACAGCGAATCGCTTTCTTTCAGGACGTCGCCGTTACTGGCTAGCTTATCGAGTGATTTCTGTATGTCTCTCCGGCGGAGCTTCTTACCCATATCTTCTCCTTGGAACATACAAAGCAATTGCCATCCGCAGGATCGGGCTCGAAGGCAAAGAACCACCTCGCGGAAAAGGTCGGCGACGCGCTGTTGGTGCATTTCGACGGTCATCTTCGCCTTCGTGGCTCCGAACCACTCTTTGCTTTTGATGTTGCGCACCGCTTCGAGTTCGGTGTGGATGTCTTCCATAAGATGATCTTGCACCTGCAGGAGCTCAGCCTCGTGATGCTCGATTTGGTTTAGCACCCGGTCGGGTCGCTCTCCCTCCAGAACGGCGGGTGCAACTTGCTCGAAATATCTGATGGAACCAGTGAGCATCGAACGGCGCTGATCGTTCTGGAACTTCCGGATGCCGTCTATCGCCTCTTTGATTTCGCCAAGCTTTCTGCTGATGTCGGCCAAATGTTTTTGTGCAAGAGCGACTGACGCGACGTTCATCAACGCTGAGACATTTACAATTGCCGATAGTCGACTTGGTTCAATGACCACCGCAGCGCCATCGAAGTGGGACGACCCAAGTTTGCGGGTCATCGCGGTAAGATCACCATTAACTTTCCTTACAAGTTCTTTCCCGTTCGTCACAATTTCCATATAGCTCGTTCCAGAGACTTCTGTGGCAGCGGCGAGAGATGGAACGGCTGCTAAAAGTGGGTTCAGACGACTGATGCCGTCGCCAAAGGCGCCGGCCTGGCGCCAAGCTGCTTTCACGGAAGGCTCCGGAATACGGGTGAGCGAGAGAACGGGTTCGCCGTCCTCGCCGGCAATCACCAGGGCACCTGAGCGGACGTCCGGTGCTGGCGCCTCCGATTCGAGACGGGGTGCCTTGCTGTTTTCCTCCCATTCCCTCCATTGCTCCATCATTCGGCGGCGCAGATAGGCGATGTGCAGGACGCTGGGAACAGTCACCTTGAAGCTTGCGTCGAGCAAGCTGAGGCCAAGAAGCGCCAATCCCGCCGGACCACCCAAGGCCAAGCGGCCTAGGACGAAAGGTACAGCCGACTTCCGGACGGCTGCGATGTTGGAAACCTGACCAGCCGCCGCTTTGCGAGCGTCGTTGGCCAACTTTTCCCGTTCAGCGGGATGAAGCGACTGCCAGCGTTGTTCGATGAAGATGTCGAGAAGGTTGGCCTCGTTCTTGATGGTATCCCCTTCGACATAAGGCACCTTCAGCTTTTTGCAGACATCGACAACAATTTCCGCATAGGGAGGGCCCTCATTGCCGCGATAGGCGTTTTTGATGGAGTGTCCCCCGAACAGCCGTATTTCATCGCCGATTAATTTGTAATAACGGGTGTGATACGGATTGTGCGTCTTGTATTCAACATTGTCAGCGAGCGAATTTGTAAATTTTGAGAGAATAATCTCCACGAGAGGGGATAAATCTTCTTTAGTGCAGAGCGAGAGCAGCGG